>WFRT01000269.1 GCA_015486445.1 Pseudomonadota bacterium
CCCTGGGGGCAGCCACTATCATGATCATGTCACTCATGGTCCCGGAATTCTACCACCATGCCAACGCCAGCACCAGCATTATTCGGAGTGACCCGGCCCGTATTGTAGCCCAGATCATATCTGGCATCGGTTTCCTGGGGGCGGGAGCTATTATCCAGACAAAAAGACTGATCAGGGGCCTGACCACGGCGGCCTGCCTCTGGATGGCAGCCAGCATCGGCATGGCGGCCGGGATGGGCATGTTTTTTTTGGCAGGCACGGCAACCGCTTTCAGTTTGTTAACCCTCTACGCCCTCAAAAGCTTAGAGTACATCCTGCCCAAGGACCATTATTATGCCCTTGAACTGCAATGCCGGCACCATCCTAACGTGATAGAAAACATAAAAAAAATCGTAACGGAAAACGGCGTTAAGCTTGTCCGCTTAAATTTCAGCCATGATAAAAAAAGTACATTACTCACTCTCAACTTGGAGTTGCGTCTCACCGGACGCCAGTTACCACAACAATTGTTTGACCAACTGGATGCCAACCAAAATATCTTGAATATCTCCCTGAAATAAATCATCCCATTCTTTCTTTTAGCTCCGTCAACTGCCTGGTCTGGTAAACACTTGCAAACAATACATGACCTGAATTGAGCGGTTAGGCCAATCAAGTAAAAACCCATAGTCAACAAATAGTCAACCAAAAACAAACAGGCACTCAGCGAACTAACGCTAAGTGCCTGTTTTTATTTGGCGCGCCAGGGAGGACTTGAACCCCCGGCCTACGGATTAGAAGTCCGTTGCTCTATCCAGCTGAGCTACTGGCGCATTCTATTTTTACTCATTTTTTCCAGGCTCGTTTGATATCGGGGGCATGAGCGGCCGCTTGGTTTCGTAGCCGCACTCCTTCCGGGGACAGCGCAGAACCGTGGCCGTGCTGTTGCCCCGGGCCGGCTTCTCGACCAGGAAAGGGTAGTCGCACTGGGGACAGGCCAAGGGATAGGGCTTGTCCCAGACGGCGAACTTGCACTCGGGATAACGATTGCAGGCATAAAAAATCTTGCCTTTGCGCGATTTCTTTTCCACCAGTTCGCCATCACATCCTTCCCGGGGGCAGGCAATCCCGGTGCCGACCGAACTGGTGTACTTGCATTCGGGATAGTTGGAACAGGAAATAAAGCGCCCGTAGCGTCCGTTGCGAAGCTTCAGGGGGCTGTCGCACTCGGGGCAGGGGCCGGCATCCGCCGGGCTGTCACCCAGATGGGAACCGTCACCGCTGGCCCCGAGGTCGCGGGTATTTTTACACTCGGGAAAGTTGGGACAGGCCAGGAAACGGCCGTTGCGCCCCCACTTGACCACCATGTTGGCGCCGCACTTTTCGCAGATCTCGTCGGTTACCTCCTCGCCGGCCTTCTTGGCGTCGCGCATGGTTTCCAGGGCACTCTCGAGCTGGGCCGCGAAGGGGCGGTAGAAATCGGCAAGCAGGGCCTGCCAGTCGCGTTTGCCCTCCTCCACCTTGTCGAGGTCGGCCTCCATGCCGGCCGTAAAGGAAACGTCGAGAATCTCCGGAAAACTCTTTTTCAAAAGCTCCGTCACCAGTTCGCCGAGATCGGTGGGATAGAAACGCTTTTCCCGCAGTTCAACATAGCCGCGATCCTGGATGGTCGACATAATCGCGGCGTAGGTCGAAGGCCGGCCGATGCCCTTTTCTTCGAGTTCCTTGACCAGGGTACTTTCGGTAAAACGGGGCGGCGGCTGGGTGAAATGCTGCTTCGGAACGACCCGGTCAAGCTTCAGCACCTCCCCCTTTTCCAGCTTGGGAAGCTCGGTCTCGGCCGGTTTTTCGTCACCGCCGTTGCCGTTGTCGCGCCCCTCTTCGTAGAGCGCCAGGAAGCCGTCGAACAGCCGGCGGCGGCCGACGGCCCGAAACTGGTAGCGCTCCCCGGCCGCAATCGTCACCGTGGTCTGGTAGTAGCGGGCCGGTGCCATCTGGCTGGAGACAAAACGCGACCAGATCAAGCTGTAGAGACGAAACTGGTCACGGTTGAGATACTTTTCCACCGCCTGCGGGGCCAGGGCGGCCGAAGTCGGCCGGATCGCCTCATGGGCATCCTGGGAGGCATTGCGGTTCTTGTAGAAATTGGGTTTGGCCGGCAGGTACTCGAGCCCGAACTGCCGTTCGATGCACTCCCGGCACTCGGCCAGGGCCGAATCGGCAACCCGAACCGAATCGGTCCGCATGTAGGTAATCAGGCCGACCGGGCCGGAAGCCCCGAGTTCCACGCCTTCGTAGAGCTGCTGGGCGACCATCATCGTCTTCTTGGCACTGAAGCCCAGCTTCCGGGCCGCCTCCTGCTGCATCTTGCTGGTGATAAACGGCGGCGCCGGCCGGCGCTGGCGTTCTTTCTGCTCGATCCCGGTCACCCGGCAGCCGGACTGCTCAACCTCGGCCGTGATCCGGGCCGCGGTTTCGCGGTCGCCAACCTCGGCCTTCTTGCCGTCGACCTGGTGAAGCCGGGCCTCGAAGGGCGGCGGCTGCGAACCCTCGAGACGGGCCGTGATACTCCAGTATTCAACCGGGGTAAAGGCCCGGATTTCGGCCTCGCGGTCACAGACCAGGCGCACCGCCACCGACTGCACCCGACCGGCCGAAAGCCCCCGGCGCACGGTTTTCCAGAGCAGGGGGC
>WFRT01000270.1 GCA_015486445.1 Pseudomonadota bacterium
CCGTTGCCGCCCGAATCGGCGACCGAGCCGATCCCGGTGGTGTTCATGATGCCGGTGGGCTCGGCCCCGGAGCCGGAGCCGTTGACCCCGACCCGGTCGAGCTCGAGGGCCAGGGTGCGGGCCAGGTCGACTTTGACGAAAGCCTCGATGTCGAGCGACGACTGAAGCAGGAGTTTGCGCGAGATGTCGGTGTAGGCGCCAACCGTGCTCGGGCTCATGCCGACCTGGTCGAAGGCCGCCTGGCTCTCGGTCGGGGCGCCGGACTCGGCCACCCAGTAGGCGGTGGCGCCGCTGGTCTGACGCGGGATGGCGATATCGCCAACCAGCCCGGTCAGGCTCTGGGCCCCGAGCTTGGTCAGCACCATGCGGTTGCGCAGCAGGTCGATGAAACTGCCGCTCAGCAGGTCGGTGGCCACCAGGTGCCCGCCGGCGGTGGCGGTGCCAACGGTCAGATCACGAGCCATAACCTCGTAGGGAATCAGGATGCCGGTGGCCTCCTGGCGCATCTTGTCGGCCACGGCCCGGGAAACCTCGAACTCGAAAGCCGCGGCTTCCTGGAACTTGCGGTTGGTCGGATTGGCCAGGGCGTTGATCGCCTTGACGAACGAAAATTTTTGGGTCTGTTTTTCGGTCAAGCCGATCTCCGGGCTCGGGTCGGCAACCGGCTCGAGCTGGCCGCGCTCAACCAGGCGTTCGAGGACCAGGGCCCGGAACTCGTCGACCGAGCGCCCCTGGTTGATCGCCTGGCCGGCCTCCTCGGAAAAGCCGTGGGTCGCGCCCAGGGCTTCGATTTCGCGGATGCGGGCCAACTCGGCCTGGCGGACGTCGTTCTCCACCTGCTTGACATCGACCGTGACGGGCTCGGCCGCCGCGGTAACGGTTTCTTTCTTTTCCATGATTGCTTCCTCTCTGGCTGATGTTGAAATGGGTTCTTCAGGGTTTAATTCAAGTTCGCGGCCGATTCCCACGGTGGGGTCGGCGGGCACCGCCACCAGGCTCGCCTCGAGCGGCGTCCAGCGCGTCACCCGGTAGGTGTCGTCGCCGTCGTCGGTCTCCTTGACCAGCTGCATTTCGCCGATCCGGTAGCCGACCGAGACGTTGCCCCGGATACCGTCGATCACGTCCTGAAAAAGCTCGTCGGCCCGGGCGCTTCGGCCGAAGCGCACCACGGCCCGCCCCTTGCGGTCCGGGTCGATCCAAGCTTTCTCGATGACGCCGATCTGGTCGCCGGGATCGTGCCCGGCCAGCAGCGGAGCCCGGCCCGAGGCCATGAACTCCAGGTCGATCTCGTCTTTTTCGTGGCCCAGGATCTCGACCCCGAACCAGCGGCGATAGGGTTCCTCGGAGGAAAAAGCCAGGCTCACGGTGCGTTTCTCCTCGTCGACAGCCCCCCGGTCGACGGTAAAGTCGCGCCGGAAAACCTCGGTTTCCAGGCGTTGGCGCAGGGCCTTGTCGTCAAGTTGCGGTTTTTTCATGGTTCTTTTCCTCGTTGCCGAACAGCGGCAGGTTGAGATGATATTTTTTCGCCAGTTCGATGGCCTTGGCGTTGTCGGCGAAGATCTCCTCGAGGTCGTAGCCCCGTTCAGCGGCGACGTCGGCCAGCGACTTAAAGCCGTTGCTGACGTCGGCCGCCGAGGCCTGGGTCTCCTTGGCCGGATCGACCCAGGCCCAGCCCCGCGGCCGCCAGACCGGGGCGTTGAACTTCTTATAGCGGGCCAGCGGCAGCCGGGTGGCCGAGGAGGTCAGCCACCAGGTCAGCCAGGTCTCGAAAACGTCGGTCACGCAGTGTTCGACAAACCAGGTCTGGAGCATCTTCCAGGCATCGCGGTCGGCCATCTCGCCGGAGCGGATCGAGGAGTAGCTGACCCCCTCCAGGTTGTTGGCCAGGGCCACATAGGAAATATTGAGCCCCGAGGCGATGCCCCGCAGGATCGCCTTCTCGAAATCGGCAAACGAGGTGGTCGGGTGCTCCGGGTCCCAGGGTTTGAAATCCATACCCCGGGGCAGCTCCTCGAAGATCCCGGGCTCGGCCTCGCTGATCGGGCTGCCGCTCGCGCTGTCGTCGTCTTCGCTGTCGTCGCCGATGTAGCTCTCGCCGTCCGGGGTGATATAAAAGCCCATCTTGCTGGCCGCGATCCGGGCCGCCACCAGTTCGGCCTCCTCGTACCCATCGAGCATCTTGATCCGGGCCGCGGCCGGCACCAGCCAGCTCACCCCGCGGCTCTGACCGGCGCGTTCGGTGACGAACAGATGGATAATTTCGGCGGCCGGCACCCGGACGCGCTCGCTCCGCGACCAGCCGGCGGCGCTGCCCGGGTGCTGGGTCAGGAGCCAGTAGGCCACCGGGCGCTGCCAGCGGTCTTTTTCGACCCCCATCACCACCCGGTTGCCGGAGGGCAGGGTGCCGGTCATCTGCTCGTCGAGCTGGTCGGCCTCGATGAGCTCGACGGCAAAAAGATGGTCGTTGCCGTCCCAGGGGGCGATTTTACGCAATAAAACCTCGCCGTCGCGGGCCACCGAGGCCAAAATCAGCTTCTGGGCCTCGATCCAGGAGAGGCAGCCGCACACCGTGCAGTTGCCTTTCTTGCTCCACTCGTGCCAGCCCGCTTCGATCTGCTCGTTGGCCCAGGCGTCGAGCTTGCCGTTGGCGTCGGCGGCCTTGTTCTGGAGCTTGATGCCGTGGGCCCCGATGACGTTGGTTTTCAAGAGATTCAGAAAGCGCCGCACATAGGCGTCGTTGCGCTCGAGCTCCCGGGCCCGGGCCCGGAGCCGGGCCAGGGCGGTGGCGATCTCGACGTCGGGGTGATTGTTGGCCGCGTTCCAGCCGGCCGTCAGGCGCGAGGTCGCGGCCGCGGCGTAGGCCCGCCGCCGGGGGGCGCCCCGGCCCTGGGCCGGGTTCGGCTTCTCCGGCCGCCGGCGCCTGAAAGGCCAGATCATGTCGTAAACCTCGTTTTGATAGTCCGGCCGCCGCTCTCACCCCGGGCCACCCGCTCGGCCCGCAGCTCGCGCTGATATTCGGCCCGGTAGCGGTCCCGGAAACGGAGCAGCTCGAACGGTGAAAAGGTGGTAATCTGGCGCCCGGCGATCATTATCTGCTGCTGGTCCTCGCCGGCCTTGTTTTCGAGCAGCGCCTCGATGGCGTCGAGCACCTTTTTGGCGTGAGAGCGCCGGTCGCTGGTCGTAAGCGCGGCAAAGCCGGGCTGCAGCGTGACCGAGCCCTCCTCGGCCAGGTAAGAGTCGGAGCCTGAAGTGACGATGGCCTGGTAGGCGTAGTCGCCAGCCGTATAGCCGGCGGTCGTGGCCGCGGCCACCGTCACCGCGAAGTCGTCGCCCGAGGCCGCGGCCGGAATCGTGATTTTATTGGTGGAGTTTATGAGCGTGTAGGAAAGGGAGTAGTCGCCGGCTGGATAGTCGGCGAACGAGGCCGTCCATTCCCAGGAGAGCCCGATGGTCAGCGTGGATGGAATCAAGGAAAACTCCGAGTCGAGAAAAGGTCTATTTTACCCTGTCTCAATATACACCCGGATTTCCCGTTTTATAAAAAAAGGGCTAAAAACCCGCAAAAAAGGGCTAAAAACCGCAAAAAAGGCCTTGACAGCCCCCGGTTTCCAGCCCTAAACCCGCAATTTTCCCGCCGCGAACGGTCACCTGACCCTTCGCAACCGGATCTTGCGCATCCTCCAGATGCGGCCCTGGGCGATTTTCAGCTCGTAGCGCCAGGGCGGAAAGTCATAGACCCACAACTCGACCAGGCACTGGCGCCAGCCGTCGTCGAGCTGGCCCAGATCCATCTTGTAAGTGGGCTCGCCGAACAGCGACATGAGGTCGGCGACCGAATCCCCGACCTGCACCCTGTCTCTTATACACATC
>WFRT01000271.1 GCA_015486445.1 Pseudomonadota bacterium
GTATAGAGGAAGAAGAGGGGGTCTTCGGCGTCCATCCATTCGGGTTCGCAGTTGGCATCGACCTTGGCCATTTCCTCGTGGTACCAGTGGTCGACGTCGTTCATCTTGACTTCGACGCTGGGCTCGTGGTTGACGATGATCGTGTTCTTGATCGTCGGGCACATCGACACGGCCTTGTCAACGTTGTCTTTCTGGTTGATGACCTTCTTGCCCCGGTAGTAGGCGTTGCAGGAGATCAGGAATTCGGATTCACAGTCTTGGATCCGGTCTTTCAAGGCGTCGGCCGAGAAGCCGCCGAAGACGATCGAGTGAATCGCGCCGATCCGGGTGCAGGCCAGCATGCAGATCGCCAGTTCGGGAATCATCGGCAGGTAGAGGGTGACCTTGTCGCCCTTCTTGACGCCTTTGGCCTTGAGGACGTTGGCGAATTTGCAGACTTCTTCGTGGAGCTGCTTGTAGGTGTACTTGCGGTCGACGGTGGGTTCGTTGCCTTCCCAGATAATGGCAACCTGGTCACCGCGTTTTTCCAGGTGGCGGTCAAGGCAGTTGTAGGAGACATTCAGTTTGCCGCCGATGAACCATTTGAGGTAAACTTCATCCTTGCTGTACTTCCAGTCCTGAACCTGGTCCCATTTCTTGAACCAGGTAACTTGCTCTTCCGCGACCTTGGCCCAGAAGGCGTCGTTGTCCTTGATCGACTCGTCGTAGATCTTCTGGTACTCCTCGCGACTTTTGATGTAAGCCTTGGCTCTGAATTCAGCCGGTACTTCATAAACCTTTTTAAGTTCAGTGTCTGACATTGAATCCCTCCTGCGTTTTAAAGGTTGATCTTTTGCCGATGCCACTCTGTCCCCGGTTTCCAGGTTATGTTCGCCGGGGGGCCGCGGGTTGACCAAAGCATACAAAATACAGTTGTCCCCCGGGCCGCACTTGACCGTTCGCCCGGAAGAGACGTTGTATTTCCTGCACTTGGAGCTTTTTCCCTATAAGAGTATGGTTAAAATGTCAAGTAAAAAGTAGTTTCATAAAAGTTGAAAAACAACGCTGAAGAATGACGGGGTTGAATTGCCGGAGCCGTCGGGGAAGAAGGGAGGGGAGAAAAAGATCCCGGAGGTCGACGGCCGGGGCCGACGCAACCTTCAAAAAGAGTTTGTTCTTATTTTTACAAGCAATAAGGTGGGTTATAGGTTTTCCCGGACGTTGCTTTCCGGAGGGCTTGAAGATCTCCAGCCGGAGTTTCCCGCGATTGTATACACTTTCCACTTGACTTCTCCGGGGTGATGGTTTAGTTGTAAACCAGTATTTTACCGGGTCCGAATATGCGCTATTTTTCGCAAGGTTTACGGAGCCGGTTTTTCAGCCTTGCGGCAAGCGCTCCACGGGGCGGTTAATTGTCAAGCATGAGGAGGGAGTAAATGGGAAAATATGAAGAGCTCTATCGCCGGTCGATTGAAAATCCTGATGCCTTCTGGGCCGAGGCGGCAGCCGATGTCCAGTGGGTAAAAAAATGGGACAAGGTTCTCGATGATTCCGGGGCCCCGTACTTCTATCGCTGGTTTGCCGGCGGGGAACTGAATACCTGTTACAACGCCCTTGACTACCACGTCGAAAACGGCCGGGCCGACCAGGTCGCGGTGATCTACGACAGTCCGCAGACCGGCACCGTCAGGAAAATCACCTACAATGAACTTCTGGACCAGGTCTCCCGTTTCGCCGGCGCGCTCCAGGCCCAGGGACTGAAAAAGGGCGATACGGTCATCATCTACATGCCGATGATTCCCGAAACCATGGTGGCGATGCTGGCCTGCGCCCGGATCGGGGCCGTGCATTCGGTGGTGTTCGGCGGCTTCGCTTCCAACGAACTGGCCATCCGTATCAATGACGCCAAACCCAAACTGATCATTTCGGCTTCCTGCGGCCTCGAAGGCGCGAGCAAGGTCATTGCCTACAAGCCGTTGCTTGACAAGGCCATCGAACTGGCCGAGTGCAAGCCGGAAAAGTGCATTATCTTCCAGCGTCCCCAGGTCCAGTCGGAGCTGACTCCGGGCCGGGATCTTGACTGGAACGAGGTTATTACGGCGGCTGCCCCGGTTGGCTGCGTTAACGTCGGCGCCACCGACCCGCTCTACATCCTCTACACTTCCGGGACGACCGGGGTGCCCAAGGGGGTGGTGCGCGACAACGGCGGTCATGTCGTGGCCCTGAAATGGAGCATGCGCTATATCTATAACGTTGAACCCGGGGATGTCTACTGGGCGGCCTCGGACGTCGGCTGGGTCGTGGGACACTCCTATATCGTTTACGCTCCCCTGTTTCTCGGGTGTACGACGATTCTCTACGAAGGCAAGCCGGTCGGGACGCCCGATGCCGGCGCCTTCTGGCGGGTGATTTCCGAGCACAAGGTCAAGGTCCTGTTCACCGCTCCGACCGCCTTCCGGGCGATCAAGAAGGAAGACCCCAACGGCGAACTGATGAAAAAATACGACCTGAGCTGTTTCCAGACCCTGTTTCTGGCCGGTGAACGACTCGACCCCGATACCTATCACTGGGCCACGGACCTGCTCAAGAGGCCGGTTATCGACCACTGGTGGCAGACCGAAACCGGTTGGCCGATTGCCGCCAACTGCATGGGCATCGAACAGTTCCCGATCAAGCCGGGTTCGCCGACCAAGGCGGTGCCGGGCTACAACGTCAAGATCCTGGACAACGACGGCAAGGAACTCGGCCCCAACCAGGAGGGTATCGTGACCATCAAGCTGCCATTGCCGCCGGGCTGCCTGCCGACCCTCTGGCAGCAGGACCAGCGTTTCATCGAATCTTATGTCAGCGTTTATCCCGGCTACTATTTTACCGGCGACGGGGGCTATATCGATGACGAGGGTTATATCTACATCATGGGCCGGGTCGACGATGTCATCAACGTCGCCGGGCACCGGCTTTCGACCGGCGGCATGGAAGAGATTGTCGCCACCCATCCCGATGTCGCCGAGTGCGCGGTTCTGGGCGTGGCGGACAACCTCAAGGGCCAGGTGCCGGTCGGCTTCTTCGTTCTCAAGGCCGGGGTGAGCAAGGACCCGGCCGAGATTTCCAGGGAGCTGGTGCAGATGGTGCGCGACCAGATCGGGGCCGTGGCCTGCTTCAAACTGGCGATCGAAGTGCCGCGTCTGCCCAAGACCCGTTCCGGCAAGATCCTGCGCGGTACGATGCGCAAGATTGCCGACAACGAGAAATACAACATGCCTTCGACGATCGATGATCCCGCGGTGCTCAAGGATATTGAGGCGGTGGTCGAAAAGTACGGCTACGGCAAAGCCCGGAGCTAGCGAGTGTCGTAGGTTTCAGGGTAACTATTCAGCCGAATTCCATCTCCTCTCTTTCAGGGAGGGGGCGGGGGTGGTTTTTCGGAGCGGTTTCGGAAAGATTTCGTTGTTTTTCCCAGCGAGCGGGAGCCCATAAGCATTGCAAC
>WFRT01000272.1 GCA_015486445.1 Pseudomonadota bacterium
ATCTCGGTGTATAAAAGCTGGTCATTTTCCAAAACCGCAATCTTGGTCGTGGTCGAGCCGATGTCGATGCCGAGCGTGCGCAATTTTGTTCTCCGTAACCTCGCCCACCCGGGAAGGGCGGATCTGGGGGTGATTGTTTCCCTGTTCGCCGGGATGACGGCGGCATCTCTTCAGGGCCGGCCGGGCCGGATGCCTGGGGCTGCTGCCGGCCGGCGTCTTGTCCGGGTCTCAGCTGGATTCCGTCAGGGTGTCGGACTGTACGAACCGATTACCGGAGCCATTCACCGGATTATTGCACACTTTGAGATTTTAAGCCAGAAAGAGAGGCTGGTTGCGACATCCCGGTCCTGGTCCGGGACCGTGAAAACCGTTTCTGTTCCAATGATTATTGACTATCTTCATAGAATATGAGAAGAATGGCAAAATCACGGTTTGCAGTGGTTCGACAAGGGATTGACTGATGAAAAAGAGGCTCCTGATCATCGAGGATGAGCTTGCGGTGGCCAAGCAGCTCAAGTGGGGCCTGGCCCGCAGCTACGACATCACTATTGCCTCCGGGGTTGAAACCGCCAGGAAAGCCCTGGCTTCCGGTGCTTTTCCGGTCGCCACCATGGACCTCGGTCTACCGCCCCACCCCGACACCCCCATCCAGGGTTTCAAGTTGCTGGAAGAACTGTCTTCCCTGGCCCCCCACACCCGGGTCATTGTCGTCACCGGTAATGCCGAGGAGGAAACCGCCATCCGCGCCATCACCCTGGGGGCCGCTGACTTCTGCTCCAAGCCCATCGACTTGAAAATGCTGCGCATCATTCTCGAGCGTACCTTCAGGATCCAGGAGTTGGAAGAAAGCAACCGCCGCCTTCAGTCCCGGGCCGGCCAGAGCGGGGCGTTGTGCGGCATGCTCGGCATCTCCCCGGCCATGACCGCCCTTTTTGAACGCCTGGCCCAGGTCGCCAGGACCGACTACCCGGCCCTGGTCACCGGCAGCACCGGCACCGGCAAGGAAATGGCCGCCCGGGCCATCCACCAGCTGAGTTTAAGGGCCGAAGCCCCGCTGGTAACCATCAACTGCGGCGCGATCCCGGAAAACCTGCTGGAAAGCGAACTGTTCGGCCACGAAAAAGGGGCCTTTACCGGGGCTTCGGCCCGCAAGCTCGGCCGCTTTGAACAGGCCGACAAGGGAACCGTTTTCCTGGACGAAATCGGCGAGCTGCCCTTGCAACTGCAGGTCAAAATCCTGCGCTTCCTCTAGGAGTCCACCATTGAGCGGCTTGGCGGCACCACCACCATCACCCTCGATGTTCGCATTATCGCCGCCACCAACATCGACCTGGAGGAGGCCGTTGAAAAAGGGCGGTTCCGCGAAGACCTTTTCTATCGCCTCAACGTCGTCCCCTTAAGCATCCCCGACCTCAAGGAACGCCCCGAGGACATCCTCCTGCTGGCCAACACCTTCCTGCGCGAGGAATCCCTGAAGCTGAAGCGGGGACCGACCTCCTTTTCCCCGGCGGCCAGTGCCGCCTTGGCCGCCCATGACTGGCCCGGCAACGTCCGCGAACTCCAGAACCGCATCCGCCGGGCCCTGGGCACCACCATCGACCGGGTGATCACCCCTGCCGACCTGGGCCTTGATGAAATCTCCCCGGGCCGGGAAGACCGGCAAGTCACCACCCTGAAAGCCGCCCGGGAGGAAGCCGAAAAACAGGCCGTCCGCCGGGCCCTGGCCAGCACCGGCAGCAACATCAGCCAGGCGGCCAAACTCCTCGACATCAGCCGCCCCACCCTCCACGACCTGCTGAAAAAGCACCGGATCACCATCGCCAAACACTAAATGATGTCGCCACTCCCCAAGTATAAACCTGACCGCATTGCCTTGTAAAATTTTCCGACACCGTCTTGCCGGGCATTTATTTGTTTTTTGCCCCGCTTTTTGCGGCGGCGCCGAAAAACACCCAGTGCTGTCCGGTTTGGAAATGCGTGTCGTCTACGCCGGGCGTTTTGGTCTTTTTCATCCACTTTTGATAAAATTCGTCAATTTAACCAAGAACTTCCTGATCTGCACCTTGATAACAAAAGCTCGACGGATTTTTACCACATGCATCTCTAACCGGGCACTACTAATTTTCTGACTTTGAATATTCCTTAAATACTTGGGTGTCAGTGGTGTCGGAAAACTTAACAATGACAATGAATGAGCCGTGTTATTATTTAGAAATATCTTGTAAAATCAATATGTTAAAATCATAGCATGATATTTGCATAACTTTAGCAGTACTTGAATTCATTTTTTGATGTCAACTTTTATCAGGATAGGGAGGTAGAAATGAAGAATAAACTTTTAATTGGATTGGTGACAAGTTTGTTCTTGCTTGGCATGGTCGGGGTTGCGAGTGCCACATTCATATTCAGCGACACAGAGATTACCTCTAATTCTGTCACTTTCACAATTGATGGAGATATGACGGGGTATGCGGCACCACAATTCTCATACCAGTTAAACCAGTTTTCTCTGGGATATTTTGGTGATATTTTTTTGACAGATGGTGCTTACTCTCAGAATTCCTGGTCTGCCAGCGTTTTTGACAATAAAACTCTAAACGACGCGGGAAACACAGGTACTTGGAACGGACATGATTATACGTGGTCTTGGTATGGTTCTTCTTTAGCAGATGCCTGTGCTGATAACCGGCAGGTCACAGTTTCTTTCACCAAAAATTATCTTGATCCGATGGCAACCGGACAGATAGCTTTTTACTGGGGAAATCCTGGAGGCTCCGGTCCCACTGAAATAGGACGTGCTTATATTAAACCTGCTACCCTGTCTCTTA
>WFRT01000273.1 GCA_015486445.1 Pseudomonadota bacterium
ACCCCCTACCGGGGCCGGCCCTGGCTGGTCAAGAGGGTGCAGACCACCTGCACCTACTGCGGTTGTGGCTGCCAGCTCGAACTCAATGTGCTAAACGATCGGGTAATCTCGGTCACCACCCGCGACGGAGTCGGCATCAACCATGGCAGTCTCTGCGTCAAGGGCCGTTTCGGTTACGAGTTCATCAACAGCGACGAGCGCCTGACCACCCCGCTGATCAAGAAGGACGGCGAGTTCCAGGATGCTTCATGGGACGAGGCCCTGAGCCTGGTGGCCGAGAAATTTACCGCCATCCGGGACGAATTCGGTCCCGGGGCGATCGCCGGATTGACCTCGGCCCGCTGCACCAACGAAGAAAACTATCTTTTCCAGAAATTCATGCGCGCGGTGATCGGAACCAACAGTGTCGATCACTGCGCCCGACTCTGACACAGCTCCACGGTGGCCGGGCTGGCCGCCACATTCGGAAGCGGTGCCATGACCAACCCGATCAAAGACGTTCTCAAGGCCGAGACGATCCTGGTGACGGGAACCAACACGACCGAGAACCACCCGATCTTCGCCAACTACCTGAAAGAGGCGGTGCTGAAGCACGGGGCCAAAATCCTGGTTGTCGATCCCCGGCGCATCGATCTGGCCGACTACGCGGAACTCTACCTGCAGCCCCGGCCCGGCACCGACATCGCCTGGATCAACGGGCTCATGCATATCATCATCAAGGAAGGCTGGCAGAACCAGGAATACATCGACGAACGCTGCGAAGGCTATGAAGAGCTGGTCAAAAAGCTCGAAACCTACACCCCTGAGCATGTTTCCGGGATCACCGGCCTGAGCGTCGATGAACTCTACGCCGCGGCCCGGCTCTACGGCCAGGCCCGGCCGGCTTCGATTCTCTACGCCATGGGCATCACCCAGCACACCTCCGGCACCGACAATGTCAAGTCGCTCGGCAACCTGGCCATGCTCTGCGGCAACATCGGGGTCGAGGGCGGCGGCGTCAACCCGCTGCGCGGCCAGAACAACGTCCAGGGCGCCTGCGACATGGGCGGCCTGCCCAACGTCTACACCGGCTACCAGAAGGTCGATGTCGACGAGGTCCGGGAGAAATTCGCCAAGGCCTGGGGGGTGCCGGCCGACAAGCTCGATCCCAAGCCCGGCCTCAAGCTGACCGAAATGTTCCCGGCTGCGGCTGAGGGCAAGGTCAAGGCGATGTACATCATGGGCGAGAACCCGCTGTTGAGCGATCCCGACCTCGACCATATCGAACATTGCGTCAAGGCCCTCGACTTCTTTGTGGTTCAGGATATCTTCCTGACCGAGACCGCCAAAATGGCCGACGTCGTGCTGCCCGGGGTCTCCTTTGCCGAAAAGGACGGCACCTTCGTCAACTCCGAACGCCTGGTGCAGCGCGTGCGCAAGGCCCTGACGATTCCCGGCGAGGCCCGCGAAGACTTGAGGATTATCATCGATCTCGCCGCCCGCATGGGCTACGAGATGAAATATGACAGCGCCGCGGCGGTGATGCGCGAAATCAACCAGGTGACCCCGAGCTACGGCGGCATCACCTACGAGCGCATCGAGGAAAAAGGCCTGGCCTGGCCCTGCCCCGACACCGACCATCCCGGTACCCCGATTCTCCATGTCGGCCAGTTCGCCCGGGGCAAGGGGCTTTTCTTCGCCATCGACCACCAGCCCCCGGCCGAGGAACCGGACGACAAGTATCCCTTCGTCCTCAGCACCGGGCGGGTGCTTTCCCACTTTCACACCGGGACCATGACCCGCAAGGGCGAGGGCCTGAACCAGATCCACCCCGAGGCCCTGGCCGAAGTCAACCCGGCCGACGCCGAGCGCCTCGGGATTGCCGACGGCGACCTGCTGAAAATCAGTTCGCGGCGCGGCGGGATCAAGGTCAAGGCCTGGATCAGCGACCGGCCGGCCCCGGGAGTGGTGTTTGTGCCCTTCCACTTCTGCGAGGCCCAGGTCAACCGCCTGACCCATGCCGCCCTGGACCCGGTCGCCAAGATTCCGGAATACAAGGTCTGCGCGGTCGCCGTGGAAAAGGTTTCTTGAGATAACTTTGGTGTTTGCCCGGCGGCCGTAGACGCCGCTTAAATGATTAGCTGGAACTGCGAGGTACGACGGATGCTCGAGTATATGACCATACTGATAATCAAGACGCTGGTAGCCTTTGCCGTAAGTCTGCTGATCGTGGCTTACTCGACCTGGATCGAGCGCAAGGTGCTGGGTCATGTTCAACTGCGGCACGGCCCCCGCCGGGTCGGTTTTCACGGCCTGCTGCAGCCGATTGCCGACGGGGTCAAGGGCTTCTTCAAAGAGGAACTGATTCCCGACAATGCCGACAAGCCTCTCTTCCTGCTCGCCCCGATCATCAGCATCGCGGCGGCCGTGACCCTGATCGTCGTGGTTCCCTTCGGCGGCAAGGTTCATCTGTTCGGCCGCGAGATATCCCTTTACCTGACCGATCTCGACGTCAGCGTTCTCCTGGTTCTCGGCATTTCGACCCTGGGCGCCTACGGCGGCATCCTCGGGGGCTGGTCCTCAGGCAACAAGTACGGCGTCATCGGCGGTCTGCGCGGCACCGCGATGATGATCAGTTACGAACTCTCGATGGCGCTTGCGGTGATTGCCGTGATCATGGTCAGCGGTTCGATGAGCCTGGTCGACATCGTCAATTCCCAGGCCGGGATGTGGAACATCGTCAAGCAGCCCTTTGCCTTCATTCTTTTCCTGATCTGCGGCCTGGCCGAGATCAACCGGACCCCGTTCGACATGCCCGAGGCCGAGGCCGAACTCGCCTGCGGTTTCAACGTCGAATACAGTGCGATGAAGTTCGCCCTGTTCTTTATGGCTGAGTACTGCCACATGTTTGTTTTTGCGGCCCTGGTTACGACCCTGTTCCTGGGCGGCTGGCATGGCCCGATTGTCGACGGGCCCCACTGGTTTTTCCTGAAGTCTTTCCTGATTATTTTCTTCTGCGTCTGGGAGCGTTCCACCTTCCCGCGCCTGCGATACGACCAGATCATGGCCTTCGGCTGGAAGATCATGCTGCCTTTCGGCCTGCTCAACATCCTGCTGACCGGGCTCTGGTTGCTGGTTTTCTAGGCCGGCCGGTCGCGGAGATCGGATATCTTTCAAAGTTCTAGTCTTGGCATAAAGAGGACAAGATGGCGGACAACAACAAGGATTACATTCTCAATATCAGTGATCGGCGCCCGACCGGGAAGTACATCACCCCGATTCTGAAGGGGCTGGGCTACACCCTGAAAAACTTTTTCAGCAAGCCGATTACCATCAAGTATCCGACTGAACGCCGGGAGGTGCGCGACCGCTGGCGGGGGCTGCATCGCCTGAAGGTTGATGACCAGGGCAAGCTCAAGTGCGTGGCCTGCGGGCTCTGCGCCAAGATCTGTCCGCCCAAGGCGATTACCATCGTGCCCTACGAAGAGCCCGGCGGGACCCGTTATCCCAAGGAGTTTGTCATTGACGAGCTGCGCTGCATCTTCTGCGGCTTCTGCCAGGAAGCCTGCCCCAAGGATGCTATCGAGCTTACCAAGGTCTACGATTTTGTCGATTATCAGCGCAAGGATTTTATCTTCGATATCGAAAAGCTGAAAACCCCGGAAAAATTTATCTTCAACGGCAAATAGCGTTACTGGTGCAGGAGTAAATCGATGGAACTGGTATTTATCTTGATATGCGGCGGACTCGCGGCAATCGCTTCGCTGCTGGTTATCTTTGCCCGCTCGACCTTGCACAGCGCCCTGTGGATGGTGGTTTCCTTCTTCATGGTGGCCGTGATCTATGTCCTTCTCCATGCCCAGTTTCTGGCCATGCTGCAAATCATCGTCTACGCCGGCGCCATCATGATGTTCATTCTTTATGCCATCATGATGCTCAACCTGCGCCGGGAGCAGGATGAAAAGGTGCCGGTCCGCAATTCCAAGATCTTCGGCCTGGTCGCCCTGGTCGTGCTCTTCATGGAACTTGTCATGGTCGCCCTGCAGCACGGGGTCGAGGCTATCCACGGTCCGATTACCGATCAGCTGGTCCAGGCCCACGGCCGGGTCGCGGTACTGTCCAATTTCCTGTTTTCCGACTACCTGCTGCCGTTTGAGGTTGCCTCCATACTCCTGACCGCCGGGGTCGTCGGAGCCGTGGTTCTGGCCAAACGGACTAAATAAGAGGAGTGTGAACCATGATTGATAATCAGAGCGTCTACCTGGCCATCTCCATTATCCTCTTCGTTATCGGGGCCGCCGGGGCCATCTGCCGGCGTAACGCGATAGTTGTTTTCATGTGCATCGAGATCATGCTGGCCGGGGTCAGCATTGCCTTCGTCACCTTCAGCCGGGCCAACCAGTCCCTTGACGGAATCTTCATGGTCCTGTTCGTCATGGCGGTGGCGGCGGCCGAGGCTGCGGTCGGCCTGGCGATCTTTGTTCTCATGTATCGCAAGCACGGCTCCATTGATCTCGATAAATTCAACCTCATGAAGTGGTAGGTCGAGAGACATCCTTTGCCGCTGAAATTGATTGCCAAAATTCATATCTGGAATTGTAAGGAGATATAGGTATGTTTGATTATATCTGGCTGGTACCGGTTTTCCCGGCCATCGGAGTTTTGATCAACGGTCTGCTCGGCCGCCGGATCGAGGCGGTCAGCAAGCACCTGATACACTGGATCGCCTGCGGTATGATCGCTCTCTCCTTTACCGTGACCTGCGTGATCTTTTACCAGCTCCTGCAGTTGCCGGGCGACCAGCGGTTTTACCAGGTGACCTGTCTCGACTGGATCCAGAGCGGGGTGCTGCAGACCTATATCGCCTACCAGATCGACCCGCTGTCGATGATGATGGCGATGTTCGTCATCGGCATCGGCTTCCTGATCCATATCTACTCGATCGGCTACATGTGGGAAGATGAAGGCCGCTACTACCGCTTTTTCGTCTATCTCAATCTCTTCATGTTCTCGATGATCAACCTGATCCTGGCCAACAACTACCTGCTGATGTTCCTCGGCTGGGAAGGGGTCGGGCTCTGTTCCTACCTGCTGATCGGCTTCTGGTTCGACGACGAGGCCAACGCGATTGCCGGCAAGAAGGCCTTCATCACCAACCGGGTCGGCGACTTCGCCTTTCTGATCGGCATGTTCCTGCTCTTTACCGGGCTCGGTGAACACGGCGTCTGGAGCCTCCAGTTCTCCGAGGTTTTCACCCATGTGCACTACCTCAGCCAGTCCCAGGCAACCATGATCTGCCTGCTCTTTTTTATCGGCTGTACCGCCAAGTCGGCCCAGATTCCTCTCTATGTCTGGCTGCCCGACGCGATGGCCGGCCCGACCCCGGTTTCGGCCCTGATCCATGCCGCGACCATGGTTACCTCCGGGGTCTACATGATCAGTCGTTCCAACGTGCTCTTTTCGATGTCGCCCTTCGCCATGGGCGTGGTCGCCACGGTCGGCGCCCTGACCGCGATATTCGCCGCTTCCATCGGCCTCGTGCAGAACGACATCAAGAAGGTGCTGGCCTATTCCACGGTCAGCCAGCTGGGGTACATGTTTCTCGGTCTCGGGGTCGGGGCTTTCGCGGCCGGCATGTTCCACGTCTTGACCCATGCCTTCTTCAAGGCCCTGCTCTTTCTCGGTTCGGGCGCCGTCATCCACTCGATGCACCACGCCTATCACAAGGTCCACTGTCACGACGACCCCCAGGACATGCGCAACATGGGCGGGCTCAAGGCCAAGACGCCAATCACCTTCTGGACCTTCCTGATCGCGACCCTGGCGATTTCCGGGATCCCCGGGTTTTCCGGCTTCTTCAGTAAGGACGAGATCCTCTGGCAGGCCTGGAGCAGCCCCCAGGGAAGCTGGATCCTGTGGCTGATCGGGGCGGTGGCCGCCGGCATGACCGCTTTCTACATGTTCCGCCTGGTTTTCATGACCTTTTTCAACGAGTGCCGGGCCGGTGAGGCCTGTGAACATATCCATGAATCACCGCCGTCCATGACCGGCCCGCTCTGCGTTCTCGCTTTCCTGGCCGCGGTCGGCGGCTATCTCGGGGTTCCGCACGCCCTGGGCGGCAGCAACCTTTTCCACCAGTTCCTCGAACCGGTCATGGGGCTGGGGGATGGCAAGCTTCTGCATGACGCGACCCAGGCTGCGAGCCACGGTGTGGAGCACGCGGCCCAGGCCGCCGGTCATCTCATGCATGCCGCCGCCGGCCATGTCGCCGAGGCGGCCGGGCATGCGGCCGAAGGGGCCGAGCACGGCGGCGAATCCATGTTCATGGAATACCTGCTGATGGTGGTGTCGGTGGCCCTGGCCTGTTTCGGCATCCTGATCGCCTACATTTTCTATATCAGGAAGCGGGAGATTCCGGCCGCACTGGCGGAAAAATACAGCTTCATCCACCGCCTCCTGCTCAACAAGTGGTATGTCGACGAACTCTACGACCTGGTCATCATTTCACCGCTTCGGGGCTTTGCCTACTTTCTCTGGCGCGGGGTTGACGTCGGGGTGGTCGATTACATCGTCAACGGCGTGGCCCGGGTGGTCGGCTGGGGAAGTTCAGTGGTCCGTTACATCCAGTCCGGGTATGTCCAGAGCTATGCCGTGTCCGTGGTCTTCGGGACCGTTGTCCTGCTGGCCTACTATTTTCTCAAGGCGCTTTAGTTGGCGGCTTGCCTAATCCAGAATTAAGGTTATTCCCATACGACACCTACAGCAGGGAGAGCGATAGATGAATCAGCTTGGTTTTCCAATTATCAGCCTTGTGGCCTTTTTTCCGATCTTCGGGGTCCTGATCCTGATGCTCATCGACAAAAAGGCGGAAGATACCCTCCGGGGTACGGCCATGGTTTTTGCCCTGATCGAGTTCTTTATCTCGTTGCCGCTGCTCTTCAGTTTCCAGAACGGTATCGCCGGGATGCAGTTTGTCGAGCGCTACAACTGGATCAAGAGCGCCGGGCTGAGCTACTACGTGGGAATCGACGGCATCAGCCTCTGGATTGTCATGCTGACCACCTTCCTGACCCCGATCTGCGTACTCTGCTCCTGGACCTACATCCAGAAGCGGGTCAAGGAGTTCATGATCTGCCTGCTCCTGCTCGAAACTGCGATGCTCGGCGCCCTGGTGTCTCTCGACCTGATTCTTTTCTACGTTTTCTGGGAACTGATGCTGATCCCGATGTATCTGCTGATCGGTGTCTGGGGCGGCGACAACCGGATCTACGCGGCCGTCAAGTTCTTCATCTACACCGCCGCCGGTTCGGTTTTCATGCTTCTTTCGATCTTCTATCTCTATTACCTCAACTACAAGACCACCGGGGTTTTTACCTTCGATCTGCTGGAACTCTACAAGCTCAATATCCCGGTTTCGGTGCAGTTCTGGCTCTGTACGGCCTTTTTTGTCTCCTTCGCCATCAAGGTGCCGATGTTCCCGCTCCACACCTGGCTGCCGGACGCCCACGTCCAGGCGCCGACCGCGGGCAGCGTCATCCTGGCCGGCGTTCTCCTGAAGATGGGGACCTACGGTTTCATGCGTTTCGCGATTCCGCTGTTCCCCTATGCCACCAAGCAGTTTACCCCGGTGATCGCCACCCTGGCGGTGATCGGCATCATCTACGGGGCCCTGGTCGCCCTGATCCAGCCCGACATGAAAAAGCTGGTTGCCTATTCCAGCGTCAGCCACCTGGGCTACGTTATGCTCGGGATCTTCGCTTTCAACATGCAGGGGGTTGAAGGCGGCCTCTACCAGATGCTGAACCATGGTATCAGCACCGGCGCCCTGTTTTTGATCGTCGGCATGCTTTACGAACGCCGTCACACCCGCATGATCAAGGATTTCGGGGGTATCGCCCGGGTCATGCCGATTTACGCCACGTTTTTCATGATCGCCACGCTGTCGTCGATCGCGGTGCCCGGCACCAACGGGTTCGTCGGCGAATTCATGATCCTGGTCGGAGCCTTCCGCTCCCTGCCGGTGTATGCCATCTTCGCGACTTCGGGTGCCATTCTCGGGGCCCTGTACATGCTCTGGATGTACCAGCGGGTCATGTTCCAGCCTCTCGACAAGGAGGAGAACAAGGTGCTCAAGGATCTCAACCTGCGCGAGATCGTCACCCTGTTGCCGCTGGCCGTCCTGGTTTTCGTGATGGGCTTCTTCCCGGGCTATTTCCTGCGCAAGATGGACGCCTCCTGCGAGTATTTCCTGAAGAATTACCAGCAGAAAGTGGCCTTCTATGAAAAAGGCCTGGAAGACGGCACCAGCCGGATCGAGACGGTGCTCGAGGAAAACAACCTGCGGCGGACTCTGGATTGATGAGCCGGGCCAAGCTTCAGGTTTTAAGTTCAACCCGCAATACTCTGAATTTAATATCTATTATTTACATAATTTTGGAGGAGAGTGATGGAAATGCTGGAATTTGTTGTCCCGGCACTCAATCTTAAGGCGATCCTGCCGCAGTTGATCCTGGCCCTGACGGCATTGACCGTTCTGCTGGTCGATGTTTTTGCCGGGAAGGACGGCAAAACCTCCCTCGGCGGACTGTCCCTGATAGGCGTAGTTGCGGCCCTGGTCACTCTCTTTCTTTCCCGGGGAGATTTTGAATCGGCCTACGCCGGCATGCTGGCGGTGGACGGATTCGGTTTTTTCATTACTTTGATTATCTGCCTGGTGGCCCTGCTTTCCATCCTGGTGGCGATCAGCTATGAAAAGGTCTGCCCCGAGATTCGTTCCGGCGAGTTTTACAGCCTGCTGCTGTTTGCCGCTTTCGGCATGTCCTTCATGGGCAGCGCCAGCAACCTGATCATGATTTTTGTCGCTTTAGAGACCATGTCAATTTCCATCTATGTCCTGGCCGGCTTCAAGCGCGACAATCTCAAGTCGATCGAATCGGCCCTTAAATATTTTCTCCTCGGGGCTTTTGCCTCCGGGTTTCTGCTTTTTGGTTTCGCCCTGATCTACGGTGCCGCCGGAACCCTTGATATTGTCAAGCTGGGCAGCTTCTTCACCGCGCACCCCGATCTCCTGCACCAGCCCCTGGTTATGGGCGGGGTGGCGCTGATGACGGTCGGCTTCGGTTTCAAGATCGCGATGTTTCCGTTTCACATGTGGACCCCGGATGTTTACGAGGGCGCTCCGAGCGTGGTTACCGGCTTCATGGCCACCGGGGTCAAGGCCGCGGCCTTCGCGGCCCTGGTGCGGGTCTTTTTCGTCGCCTTTGCCGCGTTGCAGACCGACTGGACCACGATCATGTGGATTGCCGCCCTGCTGACCATGACGGTCGGCAACCTGATCGCCATCTCCCAGACCAACATCAAGCGCATGCTGGCCTATTCCAGTATCGCCCATGCCGGCTACCTGCTGATCGGTTTCGTGGTCGGCAGCGAGATCGCCCGCTCCGCCATTCTCTTCTACCTGCTGGGCTACGCCTTCGCCAACATCGGCGCTTTCGCGGTGATCTCGGCCATGGGCAGCAAGGGCGAGGAGTACAACGAGTTGAGTGATTTCCAGGGCGTCGGTTTCAAGTACCCCATGCTGGGCCTGACGATGAGCATCTTCCTTTTCTCGATGGCCGGGATTCCGCCGGCGGCCGGCTTCATGGGCAAGTTCTTCATCTTTTCCGAAGCCATCAAGGCGGGTTATGTCTGGCTGGCAATTTTCGGGGTCATCAACAGCGTTATCTCGCTTTACTACTACCTCGGCGTGATCGTCCGGATGTACTTCAAGGATCCGGAGAGAGAGATCAGCATTGCGGCACCGGCCGGCACCTTGGTCGCGGCCCTCTCGCTGGCCGCTTTCGGTGTTCTCCAGATGGGGATCTTCCCCTCCTACGTATGGGACCTGGCCCGCGCCTCCGCGAAGATGCTGATGTAGGATTTCTGCCGCAGACACGGAAGCGAGATTTTGGCAAAAAAAGCCCGGTGCGAACTGATTTCGCACCGGGCTTTTTCGTTGTGGCGGCAGGGGTCTGGGGCCGGGCCGGCGGCCTGAATCGGGGAAGATGCCCCGGGGGTGCTGCGCGGCAGTTTCTTTAGGGGCCGGGGTCAAATTCCAGGCCGCGAAAGAGCGGGTTGTCGCTTTTGGCGATCCTGGCCCTCATGTTCTGCACGTATTGCGGCCTGAGATTGTCTTTCCAGCGCGGCATGCCGCCCCGTTCGACGTAGCGCACCAGGGCCTGGAAGCTGTTTTTATCGAAGAGGTATTCCCCGAAGCGGACCCGGTCTTCCGGCCGGCGTGAAAATTCAAGCTCCCGGCACTCGGCGAACCGGGCAATCAATTCCTTAAAGAGGTTTTGGGTTTTGTCCCCGAACGGGTTCTGGCGAAAGTCTTCGGGCTTGTCCGGGAAAGGGAACCGGAGATAGGTCTGGCCGATAAAACCGGTGTGGCGGGTGCCGTTGATCGCTCCCCTCAGGTCTCCCACGGCCGCCGGGTCGGCAATCTCGTAGACCGCGAACCTTTCATCCGGGTGCCAGTAGCTTTTTTCGGCGCAGGTGGAAATGAACCGGCAGAAGGCGTCGGCAAAGAAAAAGTATTGCTGCAGGAGCAGCATGTCTGATTCAATGTTGAAAAAACCAAAGGCCACCCGGCCGTGGCTCAGGGTCTCAAAACTCAGAGGCATTTCCACCCCTTTCTCTCTTTTCTGGCGTTGCCCTCAGGTGCCGCCCTTATCACCAGGCCGCGGTTTTACGGAAAGCCTTTTCCGGCCCGTTTAAAATCTCTTCTTGTAGGCATGACAGTAGGGTCGCCGTCCGCTTTTGTCGTAGTAGTCCTGGTGGTATTCTTCGGCCTCCCAGAAGGTTGCGGCGGGCAGCACCATGGTGGTCACCGTGTAACCGTTGGCCTTGAGTGCCCGGAGCAGGTCACGGGCCGTTTTCTCTTCCGCTTCGTTTTGATAGAAAATTGCGGACCGGTACTGTTTGCCGATATCCGGGCCCTGACCGCCGACCTGGGTCGGGTCGTGAATCTCGAAGAAAAAGCGGGCGAGTTCTGCGTATGTCACCCGGGCCGGATCGTATGTCACCGCGACCGTCTCCAGGTGCCCGCTGTCGCCCGCCGTTACATCGTGATAGGTGGGGTTTTCCAGCTCTCCTCCCATGTAGCCCGAAACCGCCTTGACGACCCCCTTCCGGTGTTCGAAAAGGTATTCCACCCCCCAGAAGCAGCCTCCGGCGAAATAGGCCGTGGCGGTTTCAGGGGTATCCTTTTCCGGGACGAAAACCAGGGCGATGGAGTTGACGCAATGCCTTGTGTTTTTTTCCGTCAAGTGTTCACCGGTGAAGACATGGCCCAGGTGGGCCCCGCAGTTGGCGCACAGGATCTCGGTCCGGCTGCCGTCGGCATCCTTTTGCCGCCGTATCGCCCCCTTTATTTCATCATCAAAACTCGGCCACCCGCAGGCGGAGTCAAACTTGTCGGATGAACTGAAAAGCCGCGCGTTGCAGCGTTTGCAGTGATAATATCCCCGGCCCGTGAAATTGTAGTATTTCCCGCTGAAAGGCGCCTCCGTGCCTTTATGGACGAGGACTCTTTCCTCTTCCGGGGTGAGCTTGTTGAAAGTCTTTTGCTCCATGGTCACACCTATCCCACCGGCGACCGGGATAAACAGCAGGGTGAGGGCAAAAATCAGCGTCAGCCGGCGCATCGGTTTTCCTGTAAAAGGGTTAGGGTTGGATTACGCAAGCCCCAGCTCTTCGTGTTTTGCGGCGATGGTCGCGGCCAGGGTGTCGAGGGCGGCGAAGGCCTCGCTCGTGGGGGCGCCCTTGACCAGCACGGGGTCGATGACCTCCACCTTGAGATTGGGAATCAGCCCGGCCAGGGTCTCTACCGTCTTGCCTCCCCAGCCGTAAGAGCCGATAATCGATAAAAACCTGGTCGGGGGACGCAGGGCGTTGGCGAGAAAGGCCGCGTAAACGGCGTCGGGGTGGGGGCCGGCCAGCACCGTCGGTGTGCCGACGACTATGGTCGCCGCATCGACCAGGGAAATGGCCAGTTTCCCGATGTCGGTAACCACGAGGTTGAACTGCTCGACATTGACGCCCTTGTCCACGAGGGAGCCAATCAAAAAATCCACCATCTTACTGGTGCTCCGGTGCATGGAAACATAGGGTATCACGACCTTGTTTCGCAGCGGCCCGTCGACCCATTCCTTTTGCGCCTCGATGATGAACGACGGGCGCGGATAGAGCTGGCCATGGCTGGGAGCGATGAGCTCGATGTCGTAAGCCGCGATCTTTTCCAGGTTCTTTTTGATGACATTGCGAAAGGGCATCATGATTTCCGCGTAATAGCGCTTCGCCGCCTCGTAGACCCGGCCTTCGTCGGTGACAAAGAGTTCGCTGGTCGCGATGTGCGAGCCGAAAAAATCACAGCTGAACAAAATCTTGTCTTCCCGCAGGTAGGCCACCATGGTTTCGGGCCAGTGCACCCAGGGAGTGTGAATGAATTCCAGGGTCTTGCCGCCGAGGGCAAGGGTTTCCCCGTCGGTGACCGTAACAAAAGCGTTCTCGGGCACCTGGAGCAGGTCCATCAGTATCTTTTTCGCCTTGGGACTGGTCACCAGTTTCGCCTCAGGATACATGGAAAGCAGCTTAGGAATGCAGCCTGAGTGGTCCTGCTCCGCGTGCAGCGAGATTATGTAATCGAGCCGGCCAACGTTTTTGAGCTGCCCTTCAAGTTCGTAGAACAGGTCTTCTTCAACGGCATCTATCAAAACCGTCTTTTCACTTCCTTTAACCAGGAAAGCGTTGTAGCTGGTGCCATCGGGGAGGGGGATGAGGGAGTCAAACAGCCGGCTGTCCCAATCCACAAAGCCCATCCAGTAGATATTGTCTTTGATCTTTCTCGGGTTCATGATTTGCCTCCTGGGTGCTGGTGTTAATCTCTGGTTTCACACTGTGGCGGGGCTGTAAAACCCCGCCCTGTATCCCTGTGCTGCACGGTTTTTTGCGGATTTGCTGAAGCGGCCCGCTGCCGGGCTGTTGGTCGGGAATGAAAAATTACCTCTGGCTATTTTCCCCGGAAGTTGCTATTTTGAGAAAATACGTAAAAAAAACAAAAAACAGGCTTTCCCCCTGAAGCATCATAAAGCGTCTTGCCCGCCCCGATACAACATCAAATGCAACATGCCTTCGAGAAGGGATTCCCGACATCCTGAATAAAACCCCGATAACAGGGTTTCGTGGTTGTTCAGGGACATCGGGATGAGGCCTAAACCCGGCTTGCCCAGGACGATTGGGCGGCGTGGCGGCAGAGTTCGAGTGTTGCTCATGCATCCGGAAGCGATGATGCTGTCTTTTGGTATGGAGGTTGTACACTACCATGAATTGCTCGAAAATTGCCAGTACGCTCTTGTTGTTCTGCCTGCTGCTCGGATTTGCGGTGGTTTCGGCTGCGGCTGCCGATTTAAGTATCTCGGCCGGCGGCGGGGTGTGGCGAAACGAGGGGGACGGGGAGTTGCGTTTTAAAGACAACCCTTCCGTGGATGTTGATTATCTTGACTACGACGACGAGAACCGGGGTTATGTGTGGGCCGAACTCAGGCACCCGGTTCCGTTTCTGCCCAATCTCAGGCTTGAATATGTGGACTTGAAGTTTTCCGCGCACTCGGACCATGCCTTTGCCTGGGAGAACATCATCTTTGATACCGACACCGCTACCGAGACAAAACTTACCCAGGTGGACATGGTGCTTTTCTATAATGTTGCCAGTGTGTCCTGGTTCGACCTGGATCTTGGCGTCGATGTCAAGTACATCGATTTCGAGTTTGACGCCGACGGGTCCGGCAAGTCATTTGACGACCCCTCGAAAACCGCTGAATATTCAGTGCACGAAGACGAGGACCTGTTTGTTCCTTTTGTCTACGGCAAGGTCCGGTTCAATATTCCGGAAAGCAACTTCGGTATCGAGGGCAATGCCAGGTATATAACATATAAAGACTCCGATGCCTTGGATACCAGTATCAAGATTGATTACCTGTTTGATGTCAAGCCGGTAAAATTCGGTATCGAGTTGGGCTATCGCTATGAGAGCATCGATATCGATGAAGATGATTTCAGCGGCCTTACCTTCGATATCGATATCGATATCAAGGGTTTCTTTGCCGGAGTCGTCTGTAAATTCTAGGCTGCTTGCGGCTTCTCTTCACTTACTTTCGCAGGGCTTTCTTTCGAGCTTCATCTTATCTCTTCAATCCCGACATTATACCGTGATTTGAACTTCACCCGGGCAACCGTTTTGGGAATGGTGGCCAGGTACAGGCCTGTTGACTTGTAGGTGTTTTTGTCGCCTTCGGTAATCTGGTATAGAACCAGCAGTTCGTCACCGTTCCGTTCAGAGTAGACCAGGTCGATTTTCTTTGCGATGTTCGAGGGCTTTGTGATGATGGCAATGACCGCGTTTTTCGTGAAATCAATTTTGTCAATTTTGTTGGTCATGGTTTTGGCCGGCCCGAAATATTTGTCAAAATCTTCCTGACTGCTGATTGCCAGGTGCCTGAAGTCGTAGTCGTGGTCAAACTTTACGGTATTCTTGACAAAATAGCCCCGCAATTCCTTAACCTCGCTGATCTTGACATTTTCCCTTTCCCGGGCGGTTTCCGCCCCCGGGTCTCCGGGCTGGTTCCCGGCCTGTATCGTGCTGCAGCCCAGAAAAATAAAAACAATTGCGACAAATATTCCAATTCTTGTTAACATTTCGGCTCCTGCCACGTTTTTACGGTTGCTTTGCTTTTTTGGGTACGGTTCAATCTTTTCTTTCCTTATTTCATGTTCATTTCGGTCTAAGAGGGCTCCCGGGTCACCCATTTTCGATCTTTTTGCTTTCTGTTCCGGTACTCCATATGCGGTAGCGGACCTCGACCCCTTCAGGCGCGTACACCACCACCGGTAAACGGCTGTTGTAACGAATCAAGTAGGGTCCTCCTCCCAGCGTGATGAACCGCTCCACCTTGACCGCCTTCGGGTTGACCGCCATCATGGTGCCGGCCAGCGGGCCCAGTTCGCTGACGACATAGCGAGTGAAGCCCCACCCTTCGATGGTCTTTTTTTCGATCCTGCCGCCGAAAAAATACCTGTTTTTTTTATCAACTCGGACAGTTTTGCCGACGATCAGCTCCACCATGAACAGGGATTCGTCTTTCTCCTTGGGGAGCTGCAGGACATGCCTGACCATTCCCGTCGCCGCCGGCGGAAAAGCCTTCAGGTTGTCCGCCGCGTGAACCGAAAGCGCGGCGGCTATACCAGGGCGACAACGACTGGGTAAATTGTCTTCAAATTTTTTCTCCTTGGCTTAACCTCAATTAAAAATGGGGGGATTACCATTCGTCAGCATTTTTTTAGTTTACTCGATATAACTGATTGCAATTTATGAAAGAAATAACCTGCCAAGAGGCATACGGAAATGTTTACTCCGAGATAAACTATATCATTAGTAACTATATTACGTGCAGAACGAGCAAGCCCCCAAAACCAAACCATTTGAAATAAAAAAATATGGAAAGATGCTCTCCCTATTGGAATTAATAATTTATTTAATTGTTTGAATGTAGGGAAAAGTCGCCATAAGCAATAAATTAACAATGCTGTATAAAAAAAAGCCGGTGCGTGTTGGAATCCCCATGCAGGATAAATACCATAAAAGTCAAATTTAAAATAAGATGTTAATGTTATATAGATAATACTTAAAGAAACTGATAGAAATGCTACCTTTTTACTGAAACGATGGCTGATGATGTAGCTTCCAAGAACAGAAGCGAAAATGTAACGAATATATAGTAGTCTATATAACCATTCCGGCAAATTAAAGAGAATACACATCCATTCAAGAAGTAATGAGGCTGCAAGAAATGCGGCTAATATTAAATATTTATTATGTGCGTTAAATCTATGTTTCACCCACATGATTACGGGAAAAAACATTAGATGCTGAATGAAAATAGGTATGAAATAACTACCAGGCCCTAGTCCTCCTGAAAAATATATATAAATGACTTTTCCGATTGTTGCCTTTCCTGTGACTATTAATACCATGATTTCAAGTAAATAAACTATTGAAAATGGAATCAATAATCTTTGAGCGTATTTTTTTAGTCTGTTTGGTGCATACTCTTTTGTGAAAACAAAGGCACCTCTCTTGGAGATAGATAATGTGCTGTTAATGCCCGCAACCATTATAAATACTGGAACTGCATGCCAAATATGAAATGGTGCAAAGATTGAGAATAATTGTGCAGAGGGAATGGTGTGAAGGATTACGACTGCAATAATGGCGATTGCTTTTATAAAGTAAATTTCAGTAAAATAGATTTTTTTATTAAAATCTAGGGTTTCGTTCTTGGTTAGAAGAGAAATCATTTGGCTCATTTTTTTTTGCTGCCAATGTCGCAAATCCCCGGCCGCTCCGGGGTCTTTAGTTGAGTCGCGGCGGCTATTCGCGGTCGGGTGAATTTGCAGGGTTATAATGCGTTTTTTGGTTTACGACTCATAGTTGATATCTACAGGTACATATTGTACAATATGTATATAAGAGACAAAAAAGAGACTATACATGATCACGACGATTACGACCGCAGAAGCCAGGAAAAATTTTGCTGACATTATTAACAGAGTTGACTACGGCAAGGAGCCGGTAGTTTTGACCCGTAGAGGGCAAGAAGTTGCCGTTTTGGTATCTATGGATGAACTTGAACTGCTTCAACAGTTGAAGATCATATTGATATTGAAGATGCTGAAAAAGCTCTAACGAAACCCACTGACAGTATTTCTGCCGAAGACGTATGGAAAAAATGGGACTTTCACTGTGCAGTATTCTGTAAAATTTCGGTTGGCTGTACTGAAAAGTGTACAGTTTATTGATTGGTTATATGGCTTATTTTTAGAACCAGTCCTCGATGGTTAACCCCTCAACTCTGCAAAATTCTTTTGTGTTGTGGGTGACTAATATGGCATTCGCACAAAAAGCAGTACCCGCAATGAGATTATCAAGAGTCCCTATTGGTATCCCTTGATTTTCAAGACCCGCTCTGATTTTTGCAGAAGCTTCTGCCTCTTTTGAGGTAAAAGGTAAAACATTGATGCGTGAAGCAAATAATTCTAATTGTTCTTTTTGTTTCCTGGAATTGTTTGACTTGGCTGTTCCAACTTCAAGTTCGTACAGTGTGATTGTGGAAATGGCTATATCTTTAGGGGATTTTGAGAATAGTATTTCTGCCACATTTCCCAAGCCTTTGAAAAAATAGATAAGTGTGTTAGTGTCGAGGAGATACAATTCAGAGGGCCTCTCTCGGATTGTCTTGGCTGGAATTAAGCCTCAGTTCTTCAATTGCCGGGAAGTCATCTTTCCAACTGCCTGCCAATTTGACAATATCTTGAGGCCATTCTGTTCCTATTTTTTCCTCTATAATTCCAGCCACCCATTTACTGACGGACAAGTGCCCTGACTTTGCGGCTTCTTTCATTTTGGCTTCGACGTTATTGTCGAGATAAATGGTTACTTGTCCCATAATTTTGACCCCTTGATACCCGTCTATAATATAATTGCAATTATAATTGCCAAAGAGATGCCTGTCAATTAATATAAA
>WFRT01000274.1 GCA_015486445.1 Pseudomonadota bacterium
CGGGTGCTGCCGGTCTGCGCCCTGCTCCGGGGCGAGTTCGGGGTTGACAACTACTACGTCGGCGTGCCCTGCGTACTGGGCTCCGGCGGGGTCGAAAAGATTGTCGAGTTCGAACTCAACGCCGAGGAGCAGGAGATGTTCAACAACTCGGTCAACGCCGTCAAGAAACTGATCGACGAGCTGCCGACCATTCTGCCCGACATGGCCGACATCCTGCGCAGCTAGAGTTTTTGCCATCGGCAAGATAAAAAAAGGGGCGGGGCGGTCTGACCGCCCCTTTTTTTGTCCTACTGTTGTAACTATTCAGCTAAATCCTATCTCCCCTCTTCCAGGATGGGGCAGGGGTGGTTTTTCAGAGCGGTTTCGGAAAGATTTCGTCTTTTTTCTTAAGCTAAGCGGGAGCCCATAAGCATTGCAACTGTCTGAGCGTAGCGAGTTTTGCAATGCGCCCAACGGAAGTGCCCTTGGGGTGCGGGCGGAGCGAGCGTAAGGAAAAACAGAAATCTTAACGCTTAGCGAAGAAAAGCCACGCCCGCCCCTCGCTGAATAGTTACCTACTGTTTTTGCTTCCCCGCCTGCCGGAAGTCATGGGCCTTGTATATTTGCCGGGCTTTTGCTATTGAGAGACCGGGTGCCGGCCGGCTGTTTGCCGGCGGTCGGCAACCCTTAATCAATACTTGATTGTCAGGAGTCGGCGGCCATGAAAAGTTTTTCCAATCAGACCCTGGAAACCATTTTCCGGCGACGCAGCATCCGGTTGTTTGAGGAACGGCCGGTGGAAGAGGAAAAAATCCACCTGATTCTCGAGGCCGCCAACCAGGCCCCGTCGGCCCACAACCAGCAGTCCTGGAAGTTTGTTGTCATCCAGGGGGAGAAGAAGGCCGCGCTGGCCCAGCTGGTGTCACACCAGGCGGCCGGGTTTTCCAAGCCTTCGAAATCGATTCTGCGCATGGCCGGGCGCAGCATCGCCAGCGCCCCGGTGGTGATCGCGGCGATGAATACCGGCACCCTGATCGACCACGGCATCGAACTTTTCCAGATCGATTTCGAGGTTTCGTCTGATTTTTTCCGGACCATGGAGATCCAGAGCTCGGCCGCGGCTGTCGAAAACCTGCTGCTGGCCGCGACCTCGCTTGGTCTCGGCAGCGTCTGGCTCGGCATCCTTTTCCTCATCAAGCGCGAGATTCTTGAGTTCCTGGGCGAGTCCCGGGGTGAGTTCATGGCCGTTATCCCGGTTGGTTACCCGGCCCGGGAGAGCCGGCCGCCAAAAAAACGGGCCTTGGATTACGTCGTCAAGTATCTGTAATTCACGGGGTTTATTAATATGGCGCCGACAGCGGTGATTGGCGGCAGCGGGCTGTTTGCCAGCCGGCTTTTTGCCGATCTTGAAAGACGATCGATTGCCACCCCTTACGGCCCGGTGGAAATCAGGGCGTCCGCGGAACTGGTTTTTCTCCAGCGTCACGGCACTCCGCCGCGGCCGCCGCACCGGATCGACCATCGGGCCAATCTTACAGCCCTCAAGCAGTGCGGGGTTGAGCGGGTGGTCGCGGTCAACTCCACCGGCTCCCTGATCAGGGCTTTGAAGCCGGGGTCGCTGGTGGTTCCCGACGACTACTTCAATCCCTGGGCAATCCCCACCTTTTTCGATGACGAGCCGGTGTTCACCACTCCCGGCCTCTCGCCGCGGGTGCGCCGGGCCCTGCTCGAGGCCGGCCGCCGGCTGGCCATCGCTTTGGTCGACGGCGGCACCTACATCCAGACCACCGGGCCCCGCTTCGAAACCCGGGCCGAGGTCCGGGTGCTGGCCGGCTGGGGTGAGATCGTCGGTATGACGATGGCCGCCGAGGCCACCCTGGCCCGGGAACTGGGGCTTGAATACGCCTCTGTCTGCCTGGTCGACAACTACGCCAACGGCGTCTGCGAGCAGGTTGTCGACATCCGCGAAGTCGAAAAGGCCCAGCGTGACAACAGCCGCATCCTTGAAACCCTGCTGCCGGAGGTGCTTATGGAACTTGCGGCCGAACCCTCCTGATTTGACTGGAAAAATGAGCCTGCTGCTGAAAAATGTTTGCCTTGACGGCAAAAGCGTGGAAATCTACCTGGCCGACGGCCGGATTGCCAAAATTGCCCCGGAACTTCCCGGGGTCGCGGCCGACGAGGTTTACGACGGCCGGGGCATGGCCGTGGTGCCGGGGCTTTACAACGGCCACAGCCACGCCGCGATGACCCTGTTTCGGGGCTATGCCGACGACATGGAACTCTACCAGTGGCTGACTACCCGGATCTGGCCGCTCGAGGCCAAACTCGATGAAGACCTGGTCTACCACGGGGCCCGTCTGGCCTGTCTCGAGATGATCAAAAGCGGCACCGTCTTTTTCAACGACATGTACTGGCACGTCAAGGGAACCGCCCGGGCGGCCGGGGAGCTGGGGCTGCGGGCGGCGCTCAACGCCGTGATGATCGATCTCAACGACCCCAAACGATTTCGCAAGCAGGTCGAAGACAACACCCGGCTGTATGCCGAAAGCCGCACCTTTGACAAACGGCTGCAGTTTGTTCTCGGGCCGCACGCCATCTACACGGTGTCGGAAAAGGGCCTGGCCTGGGTGCGGGATTTCGCCGCCGAACACGACCTGTTGATCCATATGCACCTTTCCGAGACCGAAAAGGAGGTGGTCGACTGCATTAATGAGCACGGCCTGCGGCCGGTCGCCTATCTCGAGCGCATCGGCCTTCTGAGCGAGCGGCTGGTGGCGGTGCACGCCGCCTGGCTCGACGAGGAGGAGATTGCCATCCTGGAAAAATACCGGGTCAAGGTCGTCCACAACCCGGTCTCCAACATGAAGCTTGCCGTCGGCCGCAGTTTCCCCTACTGCCATTTCGTGGACCACGGAGTCTTGGCCGGACTGGGCACCGACGGCTGCGCCAGCAACAACAACCTCGACATGTTCGAGACCATGAAATTTTCCGCCCTGCTGCAGAAATTTACCACCAACGACCCCACCGTCCAGCCGGCCGCCGAGGCCTGGCGCATGGCGACCGTCAACGGAGCCCGGATCTTCGGTCTCGACGGCGGCGAGATCGCCTGCGGCAAGCTTGCCGACCTGCTGCTGATCGACACCTCCCGTCCCGAACTGGCGCCCGGTCACAGCCTGGTTTCCGATCTTGTCTATTCGGCTTCCGGGGCGGTGGTCGACACCACCATCGTCGCCGGCCGCATCCTCATGCGCCACCGCCGGGTCGAGGGCGAGGAGGAGATCGTTGCCGGGGCCCGGGCGGCCGCCCGGCGGCTGCTTTCTTTGTAAAGCACGAGTCGGGTCGCGACCCGGGAGAGGAAAAGGACAAGAGGGCCGATGGGGGTCGAGATCGAAAGGAAGTTTCTCGTCTTAAACGAGACCTGGCGCCGGCAGGCCGATGCCGGGGTGAAGATGTGCCAGGGCTACCTGAGCCGCAACTCGAAAAACTCGGTCCGCGTCCGGATTGCCGGAAAGCGCGCCAATCTCAATATCAAGAGCGCCACTCCGGGCTGCGTGCGGCGCGAATACGAATACCCGATCCCGCCGGCCGAGGCCCGCGAACTGCTCGATCTCTGCCTGGGGCACCTGGTGGAAAAAACCCGCTACCGGGTTGCGGTCGAGGGCTTTGTCTTCGAGGTCGATGTCTTTGCCGGGGTCAACCGGGGCCTGGTCATCGCCGAACTCGAACTCGATGATCTCAAGTGCCGCTTTCCCCGGCCCGCCTGGCTTGGTCCCGAGGTTTCCGACCAGCTGCGCTATTACAACTCCCAACTCGCCGAATACCCCTTTTCCAGCTGGAGCCCAGCTGAAAAAAATCCCTCTGTTCAAGAAAACAGTTGACTTTTGCGGTGTGATTGTGGTGCGATGCGGTACTCCATCAGTAGCAATATTGAAGATGTAGAACAGCATGGTTGATTGAAGAGAAGCGACTTAACGAGAAGTTAGAAGAGATGACCGTTCGATATTCATTTTACAGGTTGTTGTCCGGACTACATTTCTGTCGGCCGGGTAACGTTATTACCGGTTAAAATCGACTTTGATCGCCTGCCCATTTAACGGATTCATCCGGGCCGGCAGGATAGCGGGATTTTCCCTTGACATGAAGGCCGCGCTTTGCTAGTGCATCTTAGCGCAAATTATAAATAGGTGGTTATGGAAGCGGATGTCAAAGCCAGGTACGAAGCCCGGGCGAAAATTATCAAGGCCATGTCCCATCCGACCCGGCTGTTTATCGTCGATGAGCTTTCCCGGGGCGAGCGGTGCGTATGTGATTTGACGAAAATGGTGGGCGATGACGTTTCCACGATTTCCAAGCACCTCTCAATCCTTAAGGGGGCGGGAATCGTTGCCGATGAAAAACGGGGCAACCAGGTTTTTTATTCACTGCGGGCGCCCTGCGTAACCAACTTTTTTTCCTGCGTGGAGTCTGTGCTCAGGAAAAATGCCACCGAACATGCACGTCTGGTAGGGTAGGAAGCTGCGGAACTTTTTTTTGCGATAAAATTTGGCAAACTTGCCAAACAGCCAGTTTGCCAAACAGTCAAACATGGAATTTTCCGGTAGAGCGGCAGATAAAAGCTTGGTGCGGTTGTCAACCTGGGGCCGGTCGGGAACAATTATCATGAATTGCCGGAACTTCCGGATGTGAATGGATATGGGGAAGGGCTTGTCGCCAGCGAGTAGATTTCAGCAGCCAGGGAAGGGAACTTATAGATTATGACTAGACGAACTTGGCAACGATTAAGAGTCGTGATTCTTATAATTGCGGGGGGGTGCCTCCTGGCGACCACGGCGATGGCCATGGAGCTGGGAGGGGCTGACATCACCGTACAGAGTACGACCAAGTACCGCTTCCAGTGGTCCGACAGCCCCGACCAGGACATGCTGGTCCAGGACGACGATGACCAGGATTTTTTCGAAACCATCAACGCGGACGCCACCTGGGAGGAACTCGGCCTGACCTTTTCAACCATGGCCACCTACGTCAAGGACGTTGACGGCACCCGCAACGGCTCGATCTTCCAGGACTACGTCGACACCCGGGACAACCGCCAGGATTTTGAATGCTACTACGCCTACCTGGAAAAAACCGGCCTGTTCGATGACAATCTTACCGTCCGGGCCGGGCGGCAGTACGCCTACGGCGCCGAGAGCATCCATTTCGACGGCCTCTGGACCCATCTCGACATCCCCTCCTGGCTGAACATGGAGGTCGAGGGTTTCGGCGGCCTCGTGGTCCAGCACTACAGCGACCTCGGGCCCTCGGGAATCGGCGGCTTCAACCTGCGGATTCACCCCCTCAAGGAACTGAGCCTCGAATTCGACGGGGTGTTCTTCGAGGAAAACTCCTATGAAACCTCTCTCTACTGGCAGCCCCTCGACAACTGGAAGGTGAGAAGCCGGGTCGCCTTCATCAACGACCATACCCGCTACATCGACGTCGGTTTGAGTTCGACCATCCCCGAAACCGGCACCAGCCTCGATTTTTCGGTTTACCGGCGCTACGCCATCTCCTCGTCGGCCGACTATCTTTTCGACTTCAGTTACACCCTGGATGAAGCCCTGAGTTCCCGGGCGCACAATCTCTACCTGATGCAGGAAGAGGGCTATCTCGAATTCGATATCCGCATCGGCCAGGATATCTGGTTTGTCCCCGGCCTCAACCTTTATGGCCGCTACACCAAAAGGGGCCTGAGCAACGGCGACGACGAAAATCTCTACAACACCGACTTCCAGAGGGTCAGTTTCGGTTTCGACCTGGATGAGGGCATCACCTGGGAGGGCTTCCGCCTGGGCGCCGGCCTCAGCCGCTGGTGGGAAGACCGCGATAAATTCTACGAAGAGGAGTCGACCTCCTATTTCGTCGAAGTGCACCAGAGATTCCTTGAGAATTTCGAATTCGAAGCCGACTACTACCACAAGAGCGAAGACGTCAACAGCCTGATTGAGAATGAGGCCTCGACCCGCTACCGCACCGCCTTGAGCTACCAGGTCTGCGACTACTCCAAGGTCGGGATCGAGTATGAATACAGCGAGGACGATTATTACGAGCATGAACTGGGCATCGATCACATCAACGCCCTGACCTTGAGCCTGGATCTTAATTTCTAAACCAAGCGGACCCCACGGAAAAAGCCATCAACCATTATCATACGGGCATACAAATATGTTTAAGCAGAAAAGAGATTTAGTTTGGGCGGGACTGGCCGTAATTGCCGTGTTGGCCTTGCTTCTGGGCGGCTGCCGGCAGTCGGTAGGTCTGAAATTCAGTCATCGTTTCCACATCGAGGAGCAGGAGGCCGGTTGCGACGACTGTCATAAAACCGACGACGACGGCAACCGCCTGGCGCCGACCATGGACGAATGCCGGGCCTGTCACGAGATCGACGAGGACAACCCGGGCGAGGAGTGCCTGACCTGCCATACGCCGAAAAGCGTCGAGCAGGACTATGAAATCGAATCTCCGGAAAAGCCGGAAGGCTTCAAGGATTTGATCTTCAGCCACGACGTCCACAGTGATTTCAAGTGCGAACAGTGCCACACCGCGGTCAACGACGGCAAGGGCTTTAGCCCGGGCCCGGAGATGAAGACCTGCCTGAAGTGCCACAAGGCCAACGACGGTCCCACCGACTGCGAATCCTGCCACAAGGAGATCCGCCAGGAGAAGGCGCCGGAGAGCCACAGCCAGGGCTGGGAAGGAAAGCACGGCTTCGCCTACCGGATGGACAAGAAATCATGCACCTACTGCCATCCCAGCCGTCAGGCCTTCTGTGAAAAGTGCCACCGGACCGAAAAGCCCAGGGATCACACCTTCGGCTGGAAGACCACCGGCCACGGCATGGAGGCGACCCACGACCGGCGGCTCTGCGCCACCTGTCACGACGCGGGCTACTGCATCTCCTGCCACAAGCGCCAGAAACCGGTCTCCCATTTCCGCGGCGACTGGATGAACTACGGCCGCGAGAACGGCCACGGCGAAGCGGCCCGGCGCAATTTCAGAAGCTGCAATGTCTGCCACGAAACCAGCCAGTGCATGCACTGCCACAAGGGCATCATCCTGCGCAAACAATAAA
>WFRT01000275.1 GCA_015486445.1 Pseudomonadota bacterium
GTATATATGAATAGGAGGGAAAAACAGGTTTGGCCGAAGACGCCGGATATCGTGTTGGAGAACAGCCGCGTCGTTACGGCTGCCGTGACTATTCCCTGGAGATGCAGCTTTTGCAGCTGCGCAAACGCGCCGAACAGGTGTCGGAAGAGCGGGAGCTGGAAACGTTGCGGCGGCGAATAAGCGAGATCGAGCGCCAGCTGGGCATGTAGCTGCCGGTTATCCGGGCGGATCCTGATATAGCTTATGGAATTTGATATCGAAAACAGTCCCCTGGAAGCAGTGATGGAAACCTTCGGCCGTCTCGAGGAGAGAGCCCTGATCCTCGGGCGGCGCTACCGGGAGGTTCTGGAAGAACGGGACACCCTGCTGAAAGCGGTGGCCGAGCGGGACCTGGCCCTGGCCGAAATGGAAGCCCGTCTGCGGCAGCAGGAAGAGGCTTTTGCCGCAGTCGACCGCCGGGTCGCCGAACTTTTACGCCGCATAGATGAGTGTCTGCCGGATGATGACAGCGACCCGGCCGGCGAACAGATCTTGCCCGGAATGAATGGCAGCTGATAAAAAAAATATCACGATCACAATCCGGGGCAAGGAGTATACCTTTCGCTCGGAAGCCGACAGCCGGCGCCTCCGGGAGGTTGAAAACCTGGTCAACCGGCGGCTGGAAGAGCTGGACTATCGAGCCGAACGGGAAAAACGCTCCGGGGTTACCGATGCCCGGCTTCTGATCCTGGCGCTTTTGAACATAACCGACGAATACCTCGATCACCGGCGGGAGCTGCTCGAAATCGGTGAGCGCTCCGCAAAACTGCTGGCCGATCTGCCGCCGGCCGGGTGGCCGGGATAGGAAGCCTTCCGACCAGAGATGGAGGCTGTATTGGTTGAGTGAGTCAAAGTTGACAAACTCGTAAAAAGTCAAAATATTCGATGGCTAAGTAAAAAGCTTCATATGCAAGGCGCCCGAAACCTGAGGAATGAGGCGTACATACAGTACGCCGCAGTGACGAAGGTTGAAGGGGAACGCAGCAGATGAAGAGTTTTTACGACGCCATCAGGTTTTGTTATGGTGTCTGCGGCGGTTGACGAAAATTCTTGCGGGGAAGACTTCAGGGCCGGCTTTGTCTCCCTGATCGGCCGGCCCAATGTCGGCAAATCGACCCTGCTCAACCGCATCCTCGGGGAAAAGATCGCGATTGTCACCGACAAGCCCCAGACCACCCGCAACCGGATTGTCGGTATCCGCAACCTGCCCGACGCCCAGCTTGTCCTGGTCGACACCCCCGGTCTCCACACCCCCCGGGGGCTGCTGAACGAGGCCCTGGTCGAGGCTTCACAAAACGCCTGGCGTGATGCCGACCTCGCCCTGATCCTGCTGGAAGCGGGATCCGGCCGGCTGCGCCGGGGAGAAAAAGAGATCCTGGAACAGGCCCGGACCGGCACGGTTCCCTTTTTCGTGGTGCTCAACAAGATCGACGCCCTGGAGGCGACCCGGCCGGAAGCCCTTTTAGGCCTGCCGATGGTGCGGGAGCTGAGCGAAGATTTCGCCCTGGATGAGAGCCTGGTCTTTTTTCTCAGCGCCTTAAAAGGGACCGGGGTTGACGACCTGGTGGCCGCGGCGGTGGCCCGCCTGCCCCGCCACCCGCCCTATTTCCCGGATGACGTGCAGACCGAAATCAGTGAGCGCTTCTGGGTGCAGGAGGTGATTCGGGAACAGGTTTTCGAGCTTTGCCGGGAGGAAATTCCCTACGCGGTGGCCGTCGAAATCGATTACTACCGGGACCTTGGGGAACGGCTCAGCATCGGGGCCACGATCCATGTCGAACAAAATTCCCAGAAAGGCATCATTATCGGCCGCGGCGGCAGCATGCTGAAGCGGATCGGCACCCGGGCCCGCCGGGCGATCGAAGCCTTTGTCGGCATCCCGGTCTATCTCGAGCTGCATGTTTCGGTGGCCCGGAACTGGACCAAAAAGCCCGGCCTGCTCAAGCGTTTCGGCTACCAGGGTTGAGGCCGGACAGGGTTTTCACCGGACTAACGATTGATTCACTTTATTTGGCAGGGGTTTGATGCATACTGACAAGTGCTGGTTCCTGGAGCCTGAACTGGAAGAACTGCTGGCCCGGATGCAGGGCCGCCGGATCCTGGTTTTCGGCGATGTCATGGTCGATTGTTTCATTCGCGGCGTGGTCGAGCGCATTTCTCCCGAGGCCCCGGTGCCGGTGGTTTCGGTGCGTGACCGGGAGAACCGGCCCGGCGGTGCCGCCAACGTGGTGCGCAACCTCCTGGCCCTGGGCGGCCGGCCCGAGATTGTCGCCCTGGTCGGAGATGATCACGAGGGCCGGCTGCTGCGCGACGAACTGGCCGGGCTGGGGTGCGGCGTGGCCGGACTGGTGGTCGACAGGCAGCGGCCGACCGCGGTCAAAACCCGGATTGTGGCCCACCATCAGCAGGTGGTGCGGTTTGACCAGGAAAGCCTCTCCTCATTGTCCGGCCGGATCCGGGAAAGTCTGAAAGAGGCCGTCTTGAAGGCTTGCAGGGAAGTCGACGGGGTCATTATCTCGGACTACGGCAAGGGGGTGGTCGAACGGGAGCTTTTTGATCTCCTGCAGACCGAGTGCCGCGGCCGGGGCCTGTTTCTGGCGCTCGATCCCAAGATCGCCAATTTCGACATCTACCACGA
>WFRT01000276.1 GCA_015486445.1 Pseudomonadota bacterium
GTGTGCACTGCGGTCTCTGCGTCCGCTATTGTGCCGAGGTCAAGCAGAAGCATGCCGTCGGCTTCATTGACCGGGGACCGAACAAGGAGATCTGTTTTGTCCCCGAGATCGCCGCAACCGAATGCTGGGACTGCAAGGAGTGCTTCCCCCTGTGCCCGACCGAAGCCCTGCAGGCCGCCTTTGTCCTGGTCCGCAATCTTTATCAGCCGCAAACCTGAGCCGGGCGTCCCGGGAGAAAGGGCGCTGGCGCAGGTGAACAGCAAAAAAAACCGGTTCTGGTGAGAGCCGGTTTTTTTGTGGTCTTTATCCGGCCTTTTTTCAGCGAAAGCCTTTTTCGCGCCAGGCTTTCCAAAGGGTCTTGGAGAAGGTGATGAAGGTGTGCCTTTGGCCTGTCGGGGCTGTCAGCCCAAGGCCGGAGTGGCGTTCGACTTTCCAGGCGAGGTAGTCGAAGCCGCTCTGAAAGGTGAAGGCGGCCTTGGCCAGGCGCAGCAGGGAGAGCATCTTTCCCTGGCGGGACCGCAATCGCCAGGCCTGCCGGGCCCGGCGGCGGTGCGGCTCCGGCACCCGGGCCGTATAAAGATCTTTGCCTTCGGCGGCCGGCTGCGGCCGGAAGCGGCTGCGGGGAAGAATGGTGTCTGCCAGGCGGTCGTAATATTCTTTCCCGGCTTCGTAGAGACGTTCTCCCTGGCCGGGCCGCTCGGGCCGGAGTTCGCTGGCGTAGCTTAAGTCAAGCCCGGTGCTCCAGAGGGTTTTCAAGGTAAAATTTGCGGGCAGGCAGGGCACTGCCGCGTCGATGAACCTGACCGCGGCCGCCGCCTGGCACCGGTCGATGGCGGCGGCGGTTGCCGGTGAGTTTGCGAAAAGCAGGGCGGTGGGCTGGGCGAAGCGCCCCCAGAGATAGGGGTGAAACCAGTTCTGGCAGCCGCGCTTGAAATCTGAGAGGGTCAGGATGGCGTATTTTGCCCGGACGATCCGGTTTTCCGCCCGTCCTTCAAGGTAGAAGACATTGGGCGGGAGGATGCGGTTGGCGAAGGCCAGAAGAGGGTTTTGCCGGGTATTGCGATAGTCGTCGACGATCAGGTAGAGATCCAGGAGACCGTCGAAATGGTTGCCGCTGCGCAGGCAGGAGCCGTAGAGGAGAACCGCTTCCAGAGCCGGGCCGTACTTTTCTTTCAACTCGCCCAGCAGGGCTTCGGTGGCCGGGGAGTTACCATCGGGTCTCAAGGCGGCGATGGTTGCGGCCGGTGTGCGGTCTGCGGCAGCCATGCCGGGGCTAGCCCGTGCTGCCGTCGGGCAGCCGCGTCGGCCGGCGAGTAAAGATGCGGACCGACAGGGCCAGTTCGGGGTCGGGGTTGTCGGGGTCGATGTTTTCAAACCAGGCTTTCAGCGGGCCTTTTTTGCGGGCCTGCAAGGCCTGGAACAGACGCCATCCGAGATAGAGGGTGGAAACGAAGGTCCAGACGGCCACGGCCCAGAGACCGAGATCGGGCCGGCCGAAAACATATCCCAGGGTCAGCAGGATCATGCAGGGATTGCGGCGCCCGGTGACGAGCCGGAACCAGGAGTCGCGGGGCTGCCAGCAGAAGATGCCGAAGCGGCCGAGGAACTGGGTGAAGATCGCTTCCACGACGCGGCCGCCGAGGTAGCCTGTCAGGATCAGCCAGAGCATGGCCGTCCAGGCTCCGGCAGACAGGGGCAGCCCGTAGCCGGCCAGGCCGGCCGCCCAGGCCAGGTACCATAACGGGGGGTGGATGATGTCGATGGCGTGGTCGAAAAGATGGCCGAACCGGCTCGAGGTGACGGTGACCCGGGCGAGTTTGCCGTCGACCGTGTCGAGAAAGGTCATCAGCCAGCCCGCGGCCAGGCCCGGGCCATACCAGCCGTGGTAGAAGAAAAGGCCGGCCAGGATGGCGAGAAAAAAGCCGATCAGGGTGACCTGGTTGGGCTTGAGATTATGTTTGACGCAGAACTTGACCGCCCGGCGGGCGGGTCCCGGCCAGAGCCACTTGGTGACCAGGTCGGTCACCCCCTTGTAGGAACAGGCAAAAAGATGTTTTTCCAGCAGATCCCGGTATGCTTCACTGATGGGCAGGATGTAGGGGGTGTCGAATTTGCGCAGCTTCAACATGTAATCCGAGGTCAATTCCCGCGGGGTGACAACCCGGAGTCGGTCCGCGAACGCGGTTTCCTGTTCTTTTTGGCTGCCGGCTGCAACCAGCTTTTCCGCGACATCCCGGCGGCAGTGCGCGGCCACCGGGATTTTGCTTTGGCCCTGCTCAACCTGGACCAGGGTGTCCGGGCTCTTGAGCAGCTGGGCGATGATCCGGTTGTCGAAGAGATAGTCTCCCCGCAGAATCAAAACCTCAGCTTCATCGGGAAGATGGGAAAGGTCATCGACGAACCGGTCGACGCCCAGGCCGGAAAGGATTCGTTTGAGACGCTCCCGGGAGTTCAATCCCCAGAGGACCACGGGACTTTCGTTGAATATATGAACTGCGATAGTCGATGGCATTGTTTTATCCCGACGGTGATGATATTAGACCGGTCAGCCCCGACCTTGATCGAGGTCGGGGGGCTCTTCTTCCAGGCTCACCTTCTAATATAATCCCGGGTGTTTGTAAAGCCCGGCCGGAGCGAAAGTCAGATGTCCGTCAACTCCCGGTATGCTCTTGCCGCAACCATAATCCAGCTTTCCGATTTTCACCTGTTTTCCCCGCCGCACCGAATTTATTACGACCTGTTCAGCAAAAGGCTTTACGGCCGGCTGGCCTGGCGGCGCCGGCGGCATGAACTGCGGCCCGATATCCTGGCGGCCATGATCGATGATATTCGCAGCCAGGCCGCGGACCTGGTGGCGGTTACCGGGGATTTGACCCATCTGGGTTTCAGGGATGAATATCTTAAGGCCCGGGCGCTGCTGGAAAAACTGGGAAGCCCTGAGCGGGTGATGGTGATTCCCGGCAACCATGACGCCTATGTCGCCGGGGCCTGGGAAAAAAATTACGAAATTCTGGCCCCTTACCTGGCGGGCGACGAGGGGGCGATTTTTTCCCGGCCGCCGCTCTACCCGGTGAGCCGCAGTTTCGGAAAGCTTGCCGTAATCGCCTTAAACACGGCCGTCCCCAGGCCGTTATGGCTGGCTACCGGCCGGCTCGGCGCGGCCCAGCTGGCCGGTCTCGAGGAAAAACTTGAATTTTTTTCCGGCCGTTCCCGGGTCCGGGTAATCCTGATGCATCATCCCCCGGTTCCCGGCCTGGCCGGCTGGCGGCGGCGCTTGAGTGATGATAGGGTCTTTCTTGAGGTTGTCGCCGGCCGGGGGGCGGAACTTGTTCTTTTCGGCCACCTTCATTATCGCTGGGAAAACCTTCTGGCGGCCGGCAAGCGGCGGATTCCCTGTTTCGGGGTGCCGGCCGCGGCCGCCCTGGGACGCTCCCCGGCGCGGCGTTCCCGCTACAATATCTATCGCTTCTACCGGGCGGCGGGAAAAACCTGGCGCCTGAAATTTGTCATTCGCCGCTGGTCGGAGTCGCGCTCCCTTTTCCTGGATGAGGAGTGCGGTGAATATGAACTGGCCGGTTGCGGCAAAGACAACGGCTGAATCTTCGGGTCGACCGGTCAGGCGGATTTTTTCTGCTGCAGCCAGAGGGTCAGACTGAGAATGACGAGCACCGGCAGGATCGTGACCAGGGCCGGGTGCAGGTTGAAAAGCAGGCCGAGATTGCCGATGATCTGATTGGCAAGGTAGACGCTGATGCCGAACAGGGTGGCCAGGGTGGTTCTCTTGCCGGCCCCGAAACTGCGGGTTGGGCCGAAGACCAGGGCCATGGAAAAGAGTATCATGGCGGCCGTGGCGAAAGGTTGGCAGAGCTTCTGCCAGAGCACCATGATGTAGTGCTCGGCGTTCTGCCCGCGGGCTTTGAGCTCCCGGATATAGCGAACCAGCCGGGAGGGTGAAAGGGTTTCCGGCGGCAGTCGCAGCAGGGTCAGCTGTTTTTTGTCGAGGTCCAGGTCGAGGACCGTTCGGGGCCGGTACTCGGTCCTGATCTCGCCGTCCGGCAGGAATCTTTTATGTTCGACCTCTTCCAGCTGCCAGTGCCGCCGGTCGATGATCCGGGCCTTGGGACTGTAGATGTAGGAGACCAGGGAGCCCTCCGGGTCGCGCTGGTAGATGTCGATGCTGGCCACAGTGGCGTAGGGAGAGGGCCGGCTGATCTTTATCAGCCGGGTGCGGTGGCGCAGCCAGAGATCGTTTTCGGTGACCAGGATGCCGGTTCCGGAAAGAGCCTGCAGGCGGTCGGTGCGGGCTTTCAGCTCCAGCTGTGGTACGACATATTCGGCCAGCCCCATTCCCAGCAGGATTATCATGCAGCCGGTCAGCAGGATCGGTTTGCAGACCTGTCGGTTGAAAATTCCCGCCGCCTGCAGGGCCAGGAGTTCATTGTGGTCGGAGAGGATGCCGAGGCTGATGATCCCGGCCAGCATGCAGGATATCGGCAGCAGTTCGAATATCCGGCCCGGGGTGGTATAAAGAATGTAGCTTAGAGCGTTGGCGAAGTGGTAGTTGCCGGTGCCGATCTCGTCCAGCTCCTTGAGCAGTTCGATGGTGTTGAACAAGAGGACGAGAATCAGGATGATAACCAGCAGGGAGCGCAGGAAACTGCCGGCCAGGTAGCGGTCGACAAGCTTCATAGCTTCACCCCGAAAAAACCCGATTCCCGGGACAGGACGAGCAGGCAGACGAGCATCGCCAGAGGTACCCACCAGAGTCCCGGCCAGGGGGGGATGGCCTGGTCCCAGACCCAGGATTTAAGTGCCAGGCTCAAAGCATAGAAGACCCCGTACAGAGCGACGGCGGCGATGATTTTGCCATATTTCCCCTGGCGCGGGCTGGTCTGACTCAACGGAATGGCAAGCAGGGCCAGGAGAATTGTCGTCAGGGGGAGGGTCAGACGCCACTGGAATTCCGCGACCCGGACCGGGTGCCGGTTGCGCCACAGCCGGGCGGTCGGAGTCGCCTTGATCTTTTCCAGGGGGGGGATTTCCGGGGGGGAGAGGGCCAGTGTGTACTTCGAAAAGGCGGCCACCGTGTCCAACTGCAGGTCGCGATCCAGGGTATAGAGCCGGCCGTCATTGAAAACCAGAATGTCGGCGCCTTTCCGGTTGATTTTCTGGATTGCCGACTGGGCCGTGATGATCTGCTGGCCGCCCTCTGTCTTGGAGCGGATGAAGACTTTCTGCAAACGGTTGAGGCGATGGTTGACCCGGTCGGCAAAGATCAGTCGGCGATGATTGTCGAATTCGTAGAACGATTTGGGGTCCATCCTTGAAACTTGAAAATTGGCCTTGGCCCGGGATTTAAGCAGGTAGCTCAACTGGTAGGCCCAGGGCCGGACCCCCAGGGAAAGCCCGGCGACCAGCAGGCTGATTACCAGGGCGAAGATGAAGATGTCGGCATAAATCCGGCGGCCGGGAATGCCGCAGGCCTTGAGGGCGATCATTTCACTGTCGGCATGGAGCCGCCCGAGACCGACCAGCACCGAAAGATAAAGGGTAACCGGCAGCAGCACCTCGAAGGCGATGACCACCTTGAGCAGAACCAGGTAGAGGACGGTTCGGGCCGAAAGGATTCCGGCGGTGGCATCGGTCAGGTAGCGGGCAGCGCAATAGCTGGCAAAGATGCTGACCAGAACCAGGCAGACCAGGACCATGGGGCGAATGACTTCCTTGAGAATATAGCGGTCGATAATCAGCATCTGGGCTCTGGGTCCGGGCTGCTGTAGGGTGTCCCTGCAGAAGTTTTTTCGGGTGGAAACGCGGATGTCAAACAAAAAATATACTAGTTTTACGAGGCGAAGGCAAACTTATTGTCATCGGCCTTTCGGTAAAAGTGTCGGTCCGGGGCCGGGATGCTGCCGGCGGC
>WFRT01000277.1 GCA_015486445.1 Pseudomonadota bacterium
AACGTGGTCGATCAGGGCTACACTGTTCCGACCCCGATCCAGAGCAAGGCGATTCCGGTCATTCTGTCCGGTCGCGATGTCATGGGCGGGGCCCAGACCGGCACCGGCAAGACCGCGGCCTTCGCCCTGCCGGTGTTGCAGAAACTCTCGCACAACAAGAGCCGCAGCCGCAAGCCGCGCTGCCTGGTCCTGACCCCGACCCGGGAACTCGCGGCCCAGGTCGGGGCTTCGATGATTGCCTACGGCGCCGGCCTGCACCTGAAAACCACGATTGTTTTCGGGGGGGTCGGCATCAATCCCCAGATCAACGCCCTGCGCCGCGGGGTCGACATCCTGGTCGCGACCCCGGGCCGGCTGCTCGATCATGCCGGCCAGAAGACCGTCGATCTTTCCGGGATCGAGATCCTGATCCTGGACGAGGCCGACCGCATGCTTGACATGGGTTTTATCCACGATATCAAGAAGGTTCTCGCCCTGCTTCCGGCCCGGCGCCAGAACCTGCTCTTTTCCGCCACCTACGCTGCCGAAATCAAGCGTCTTGCCGATGGTCTGCTCGACAACCCCGAATTTGTCGAGGTCGCCCGCCGCAACACCGCCGCCGAGAAGGTTGACCAGGTGGTGCACCCGGTGGGGCTGAAAGCCAAGAAGGAACTTCTGGCCCAGCTCATCACCGAAGACGAGTGGGGCCAGGCCCTGGTTTTCACCCGGACCAAGCACGGCGCCAACCGGCTCTCAACCTACCTGGAAAAACAGGGGATTTCTTCAGCTGCGATCCACGGCAACAAGAGCCAGACGGCCCGCACCCGGGCTCTGGCCGACTTCAAGAAAGGTAAAGTCCAGATCCTGGTGGCCACCGACATCGCCGCCCGGGGACTCGATATCGAGAAGCTGCCCCACGTTGTCAATTTCGACCTGCCCAACGTGGCCGAGGACTATGTCCACCGTATCGGCCGCACCGGCCGGGCCGGACTGAGCGGCAGCGCGGTCTCCCTGGTCAGCGCCGATGAAGAGAAGCTTCTGCGCCCCATTGAACGTCTTCTGGGACGGTCGATTCCGGTGGAAAACATCACCGGCTTCTCCCGCAACCCGGACGACGTCAACGAGGAGACGTTTGTCAATTTCCGGCGCGACGGCCGCAACGGACGCCGCGGCGGCGGCAATCGTTACCGGGGCAATGGTTCCGGGCGTTCCGGCTCCCGGCCGCAGGTTGCCGGCCGGCGCCGGGCGGCCTAGCCGGCTACAGGCGTTTTAAAACCAGCTCGGTCAGCGGCTTGCGCGGCTTGACCGGGGACTGGTGCTCGGGGTCGGGATAACCGACGGCGACCACCGCCATCAACTCGTAACGGGTCGGCAGCTTCAGGAGCTCGCCGACCCGTTTTGCGTTGTTCAGGATCTCCCCGAGCCAGACCGCCCCGAGGTCCAGGCCGTGGGCGGCCAGGAGCAGGTTCTGGAGGGCCGCCCCGATGCCCTGAATATCCTTTTCCCGGTGATACAGGGCGTCGTTGTCGAGAAACACCGCGATGATGACCGGGGCGTTTTCGATAATTTTGCCGTATTTGGTCTGGCCCGCGATCTCGTTTTTCAAGGCTTCGTTACGGACCACGACGAAGCGCCAGGGCTGGTTGTTGAGCCCCGAAGGGGCCCAGCGGGCGGCCTCGAGCAGGAGGTCGACGAGTTCGTCGCCCACCGGCCGGTCAAGATAGCGGCGCACGCTGCGCCGGCCCCGGATCAGCTCGAGGACAGGGGGGCGTTCTGATTCGCGCATGAATTTCGCTCCGTAAAAATTTTGTTGCCGGAAAACCGGGTCAATTGAAATTCTTTTCTTTTACCCGTCTAGGGATCTTGAGCAGGGATATTGTGTTATCAGGTTTGCCTGGTCGGGACAAGTGAAATTAGGTATGAACTTTCAAGGGTGATGGCCGCAATCAGACGGGCCGGATTTCCCCGTTGACAGTTCCGGGTGGATGTCGTATTCCGGTGACCTGCCTGGTGAAGTTTCCGGTTCCGGACGGTAGCGGCTGGAGTTGGAGGGGGCGGGGGTGGTTTTTCTGAGCGATTTCGGAAAGATTTCGTTGTTTTTCCCAGCGAGCGAGAGCCCATAAGCATTGCAACTGTCTGAGCGCAGCGAGTTTTGCAATGCGGGCGTAGCAAGCGTTGGAAAAACAGAAATCTTAACGCTTAGCGAAGAAAAACCGCACCTGACCCCGCCCCCGGATTCGGCTGAATAGTTACGCTTGAGGGCGTCAACCTCGTTTACAGCAGATTGCGGAGTTTTGTCTTGTCGTCGAACCTGCCCCCGCTGGCCCACCGCCTGCGGCCGAAAAATCTTGAAGAGTTTATCGGCCAGTCCCATCTTCTCGAGGAAGAGGGGTTCATTGCCCGGATGCTGGCTGCCGGGGAAATTTATTCGTTGATTTTATGGGGGCCGCCGGGCTGCGGCAAAACCACGCTGGCGACCTTGCTGGCGGAAAAGGCGGCGGCCGATTTCCACCGTTTTTCCGCCGTCACCGCCGGGGTCGCCGATATCCGCAAGCTTGCCGCCCGGGGCCGGGACAACCTGCGCCTGGGGTTGAAAACCGTACTTTTTCTCGACGAGATCCACCGTTTCAACAAGGCCCAGCAGGATTTTCTTCTCGGGCCGGTGGAAGAGGGGAGCCTGATCCTGCTGGGGGCGACCACCGAAAACCCCTCTTTTTCGATTATCACGCCGCTGCTTTCGCGGGCCCGGGTCGCGGTGCTGCAGCCTTTGACCGCCACCGACCTTGCGGTGCTGCTCAAACGGGCCGGCACCCGGCTGAACGAGGACTATGGCCGGGAGGTCGAAATTGTTGACGAGGTGATCACCAGGATCGCGGTTTTTGCCGAGGGCGATGCCCGCCGGGCCCTGAATCTCCTGGAAACCGCCTTCCTCAATCTGCCGGCCGGCCGCAATCTGCTGGCAGCGGATGATCTCGCCCCGCTGCTCGAAGGCCGCGAGCTGCTTTATGACCGCGACGGCGAGGAGCATTTCAACCAGATCTCGGCCTTTATCAAGAGCCTGCGGGCCGGCGACCCCGATGCCGCCCTCTACTGGCTGGGCCGCATGCTCAAGGCCGGCGAAGACCCCCTCTATTGCGCCCGGCGCATGATCCGTTTCGCTTCCGAGGATATCGGCAACGCCGCTCCCCAGGCCCTGCAGCTGGCGATCAATGCCCGCCAGGCCTACGAGACCCTGGGCTCGCCCGAGGGTGAGCTGGCCCTGTGCCAGGCCGCGGTTTACCTGGCCACGGCCCCCAAAAGCGATGCCGTCTACCTGGCCTGGAAGAGGGTGCTGAAAGAGATCAAGGCCAGCGGCAACCAGCCGGTTCCGCTCCAGGTGCGCAATGCCCCGACCGGACTTTTGCGGAAACTCGACTACGGCCGCGGCTATGTCAACCCCCACCGGGACCCGGCGAACCCGGCCCGGATCCAGGCCTTGCCCGAGGGCCTGCGGGAAAAATCCTTCTATCGGCCGACCGACAGCGGTTACGAGGCCACCATCGGCCAGCGGCTTGAGGAGCGCCGGCGGAGGGCGGCAAAACTGGAACGGCGAAAACGCGATGGCCACTCTCGAGAATAAGCTGGCGGCCCTGCCCGATCACCCCGGGGTTTACCTGTTTCGCGATTCAGCCGGCGAGATTTTGTACATCGGCAAGGCGGCGTCGCTGAAAAAACGGGTGCGTTCCTATTTCAGCGGCCGCCCCGACCGGGCCAAGACCGCCCTGCTGCTGACCCGGGTTGCAGACCTTGAGATAATTCTGGCCGGCAGCGAGGTCGAGGCCCTGCTGCTGGAAAACAACCTGATCAAACAGCACCACCCGCCCTTCAACATCGATCTCAAGGACGACAAGAACTACCCCTATGTCCGCATCGATTACCGCCGGGAGTTTCCCCGGCTCGAGATCGTCCGCCGCCGGCGGGCCGACGGGGCCCGCTATTTCGGGCCCTATCCCGCGGTG
>WFRT01000278.1 GCA_015486445.1 Pseudomonadota bacterium
GCCTTCTCGAGGGCCTCGTGCCCCATCACCGAGCAGTGCATCTTCTCCTTCGGCAGGCCGCCCAGGTAGGCGGCGATCTGCTGGTTGGTAATCTTTGCCGCCTCGTCGACCGATTTGCCGATCATCATTTCGGTCAGGGCCGAGCCCGCGGCGATGGCACTGGCGCAGCCGAAGGTCTTGACCTTGGCATCGGTGATAATGTCGTTTCCATCGACCTTGAAGGTCAGGCGCAGGGCGTCGCCGCAGGAGAGCGAGCCGACGTCGCCGATGCCGTCGGGATTCTCAATCTCCCCGACATTGCGCGGGTTTAAGAAATGTTCCTTGACCTTGTCCGTGTATTCCCACATTTTTCCACCGCTCCATGGCCGGCAAAGCAGGCGCCCGCGGCCGTCATGAGGTTTGCTGACTCTAAAGTTGATAATATTAGTTTGCTTTCAAAAAATCAAGTATTTTATTGGGCCTTTCGACCGGTACTGTAAAAACCCCCGGTCCGGGCGGCGGGTTCAGGCTGAAAATTTGACCGGCGGTGCCGGCTTTTAAGGAAACGGCGGGCTTGACTTTCCGGCCCGGGATGGGCACATTGGGAGAGGAGTTTTCCAGCGGCGGGACCGCCACAAGGGTTTTTCCGTGTCGCTGACGATCGCAGGAGTTTAATGTCATGCTCAAACTGTTTCTCGCTTTTACCCTGGTTCCGGCCTTGGAGATCTACCTTTTTGTCAAGATCGGTGGCGCCATTGGTGTTCTCAACACCCTCCTGGTGGTGCTGCTGACCGGTTTTGCCGGCGCCGCCCTGGCTCGCTGGCAGGGGGCCGAAACCATGTTCAAGATCCGCAAGAGTTTGAACGAGGGGATCATGCCGGCCGAAGAGATGATCGACGCGGCCCTGATCTTTCTCGCCGGCATGATGCTGCTGACCCCGGGTTTTCTGACCGACACCCTGGGGCTGCTGCTGCTCTGGCCGCCGAGCCGGCGCCGGTTCAAAATCTACATGCGCCGCAAGTTCGACCAGTGGATGGCCGAAGGCCAGGTGACGATTATCCGCTACTGAAGCCGCGGCCGGGCCAAAGCTTTACGGCCTGTGATGCGGCCGGCGGCGCCGGCGGGGTTGTTTCAGTAGACCCGGCAGCGGTTCCGCAGGGTGCCGATTTTCTCGATCTCGATTTCGATCAGGTCGCCGTCGGCCATGAAGATCGGCGGGTCGCGGAAAACCCCGACCCCGCTCGGGGTGCCGGTCATGATCAGGTCGCCGGGCAACAGGGTGAAATGGCGGCTGAGGTAGCTTACCAGTTCGGCGACCGGAAAGATCATGTTGGCGGTGCTGCTCTCCTGCATCAGGACGCCGTTGAGGCGAGCCCGGATGGACAGGTTCTGGGGGTTCTTGAGCTCGTCGGTCGTGACCAGCCAGGGCCCGAGCGGGCAGAAGGTGTCGAGTGATTTGCCCCGGACCCACTGCTTGTCGCCGAACTGGAGATCACGGGCGCTGACGTCGTTGCCGCAGGTGTAGCCGAAGACCTTGTTCAAGGCCTCTTTTTCCGGGACGTTGCAGGCCCGTTCGCCGATGACGACCACCAGTTCAGCTTCGAAATCGACCTTTTCGGTAATCTGCAGCGACCACTGGATCTCGGCCCCGGGGCCGGTGACGGCGTTGGAAAACTTGGCGAAGACCAGGGGCTCCTTGGGCTTTTTCATGCTGCCTTCGAGGGCGTGTTCCAAGTAGTTGAGGCCGATGGCGATGATCTTGCCGGGCCGGGTCACCGGGGCCGCCAGTTCGACCTCTTCCAGGGGCTGTGCGCCGGCCGGGTCGGCGGCCATGGGTCTGCCGGCCGCCAGCCAGTCGATAAAATCTCCCTCGAAAGCCAGAGGCAGGACCATTTCCCCCTCTTTTTCCTCGACCGCGATGCCGAGCCGCGGTTTCTTCTCCCGGTAAAACTGGACCAGTTTCATAAATTTTTCTCCCTCGACAAAGACAAATAAAGACAAATGCAACTATTCAGCTAAATTTTATCTCCCCTCTCCCCTAATACCGTATCCCCAAGGGGCAATTCAACTGGAATTACCGCCTCGCCGGTCAATCCTGTGGTCACCGTTTCTGGTCTTTGCGTCCAGCTTCATCCAGTTTCTTCAGCCGCCGGCGACCACCGGGTCACGGTCAGCCGGGAGCGGGCCTGGCCGGTGGCTGCAGGTGGCTTATGAAGCGGTTCAAAATGGTGGTCCGGTACTTGTGGCGATGGAGGATGAGGTAGAATTTCCTTTCGAGGTTGAGAAAAGGGGTGTTCAGAAAGCTTATTTTACCGAGCCGGTTCAAATCCTCAAGGGCCCAGCGCGAAAGGCAGCTGACGCCCCGGCCCCGGGCGACGGCGTTCTTGATCGCTTCGGTGTGGCCGAGTTCGAGCCGGACCCGGAGCTTGAGCGAGAGCTCGTGGATGCGCTGTTCGAAGATTTCCCGGGTTCCCGAACCTTTTTCCCGAAGAATCCAGTCAACCGTTTCCAATTCCCGGCGCTCGATCTGCCGCCGGCTCGACAGTGGGTGCCCGGCGCTGGAAAACACCACCAGTTCATCGTCCATGAAAGGCAGCACGTCGATTTCCGGTTGGCTGCAGTTGCCCTCGATAAACCCGATATCGACCCTGAACTTAAGCACCTGGCCGATGATTGCCTCGGTGTTGCCGACCGTAAGGCGGACCCGGGCCCGGGGGTTGAGTTCGAGGAAGTCGGCGACCCGGCCGGGCAGGACGTAGTTGCCGATGGTCGAACTGGCCCCGATGAGGAGTTCCCCGTTGAGGCGGTCTTCGGCCCTGAAGCAGTTTTCCAACTCCAGCGCCCGGCCGGTGATTTCCGAGGCCAGGGGAATGGCGGCCCGCCCGTTTTCATTGAGGATCAGTCGGCGCCCGGCCCGGTCGAAAAGTTTTTCCCCGAGCTGGGTTTCGAACTCTTTCAAGGCCATGCTGGCGGCGGCCTGGGTCAGGCAGAGGCGGGAAGCGGCCTGGCTCAGGCTGCCGAGGCTGGCGGTGTGGAGGAAGACCTCCACCTGTCGCAGAGTGATATTCATCAATTATTTTTATATGTATTTAAGATATAATTGATTTTACTTATTAGCAGGGCGGGGCTATAGAGGCAAGAAAAATTGTCTCACCCTTATATCTTCCGGAGTTGCTAATGATGAAAAACCCTGTCGTGATCAAGGCCGTCTTTGTTGCCGCCTTCATGTTCTGCGCCATGCCGTTCATGAGTTCGGCCTACGCTCTGATTCTCGGTATTGCCTTGAGCCTGGCCCTGGGCAACCCGTTTCCCGGGCTGACCTCGAAATACAGCAAACAACTCTTGAAACTTTCGGTTATCGGGCTGGGCTTCGGGGTCAATTTCATCGAGGTGATCGAAACCGGCAAAAGCTCGATCGGCCTGACTTTCATCAGTATTTCCC
>WFRT01000279.1 GCA_015486445.1 Pseudomonadota bacterium
AGCCATCCGGGGTCCCTGGCGGGTCGATCTTTTCTGCGGCGCCGATCGACAGGCCGAACTGACGGCCGGAATCCTCAAACAGCAGGGCCGCCTTTTCCTGCTGGTCCCCCGTACCCCTTAAGCCTCTTTCCTCTGACCCCGCTTCCCGGCCGTCAAAAAGGACCGCCGGGCTAGCTCGGTTGTTTTTGCAAACGCTCCCGCAGGGGGAATCCCATCTCCTCACGCTGCTTGAGATAGTTGGTCGCCGAAAGCTTGGCCAGGTTGCGGACCCGGCCGATGTAGTTGGTGCGCTCGGTTACCGAGATCGCCCCCCGGGCGTCAAGCAGGTTGAAGATGTGCGAACATTTCAGACAGCAGTCGTAGAGCGGCAGGACAAACGCTTTCTCGGCCAGGCGGATACCCTCTTTTTCAAACATGTTGAAAAGTTCGAGCAGCATCTTGACGTCGGCCTCCTCGAAATTGTAGCGGGACCACTCCACCTCGCTCTGGTGGTGGACATCACCGTAGAAGAAATCGTCATTCCATTTCAGGTCGTAGACATTGTCGACCCCCTGCAGATACATGGCGATGCGCTCGATACCGTAGGTAATCTCCCCGGAAACCGGCTTCAAATCAAAGCCCCCGACTTGCTGGAAGTAGGTAAACTGGGTGATCTCCATACCGTCGAGCCAGACCTCCCAGCCCAGTCCCCAGGCGCCCAGGGTGGGGGACTCCCAGTCGTCCTCGACAAAGCGGATGTCGTGTTCCAGGGGATCGATTCCCAGGGCCTTGAGACTGTCGAGATAAAGCTCCTGGATGTCGATCGGCGAAGGCTTGAGAATAACCTGGTATTGGTAATAGTGCTGGAGTCGGTTGGGGTTTTCTCCGTAACGCCCGTCGCTCGGCCGCCGGGAGGGTTCGACATAGGCGACGTTGTAGGGTTCCGGCCCCAGGGCGCGGAGAAAGGTGGCGGGGTTGAAGGTCCCGGCCCCGACCTCGAGGTCGTAGGGCTGCTGGATAATGCAGCCGTGATCGGCCCAGTAGCGTTCCAGGTTGAGAATGACGTCTTGAAAATTCATCTTCAGGCTCCATCTTTGGTGAGTGATAAAAAAACTGGATAACTATACTGATTCAGCGATTTCTGGCGCCGGCCTCATCGCCCAGGTTCCATTCCCGCTGCCGGTCAAGGCCGCGGCGCGGCCGGTCGTGACTCTCCATGATTTTCAGGCTCTTGAAGTCGCAGCCGCTGTGCCAGCGCAGCAGGGCCCGGCAGAGTTGAGCGCTCTCCTGCTCCACCCGGGGGGTGAAGTTGAGTTTTTCCCGCAGGTCGCAATCGAGCCGGTGGGCCTGGTTGAGCAGGCTGACGGTTCCCCGGCTGACCCGGAAGGCGGCCGGATGCCTGACCTGGCAGCGGTCGCAAACCAGGCCGCCGGCCCGGGGCGAAAAAAAGAGGCCGTTTCTTTGCGGCAGTTCGCCGTGGCAGTCGAGACAGAGGTCGAGCCGGGGCTTGAACCCCATAAGAGCGATCATCTGGAGTTCGAAAAGCCGGATTCGACAGTTGAAATTGGACTGCCGGCCGCCACCGGCCAGGAAAGCGAAGATCTCGTCAAGCAGCTTGAAAAGTTCGGGATTGGCCTGGCGCTCGGGAGAGCAGCGGTTGACGATTTCGAGGAAATAGCAGCCGCTGTAGAAGCAGCGCAGGCTTTCCTGGAGACCCAGGTAAGGCTCCAGTAAAAGGCATTCGTCAATCCGGGTCAGGGCCAGAGGGTGCTTGATAAAGCCGGAAAAAGCCACCCGCGAGAAAATCTCGAGCGACCCCGGAAAACGGCGGCGACTGCGCTTGGCGCCCTTGCCGATGGCACTGACCCGGCCGCGGGAAAGGCTGAACAGGGTGATGATCAGGTCGCTTTCGCCGAAGTCGGTCTTGCTGATGATGAAGGCCTGGTCCTTGACGCGGGGCATTTTTCGGGCTCGGCTGCCGGGTTAAAAGAAATACTTGAGAAACAGGGTGGCGGTTCCCATGTAGATGAGAATGCCGACGATATCGTTGCTGGTGGTGACGAAAGGTCCCGAGGCGATGGCCGGATCGATGTCGAGCTTGTGAAACAGGGCCGGGACACAGGCCCCCATGGTGGCGGCCACCATCATCGAAATGGTCATCGACACCGCGACCACGGCGCCCACCAGGGGCTCATGGTGCCAGATCAGGGCCACGATGCCGACAACGATGCCGCAGGTGATGCCCATCAAGACCCCGATCCTGGCTTCCCGCCAGATGACCTTGAAAATCGTGTCCATGGTCACCCGGCCGGTGGCCAGGCCGCGGACGATAATCGACGAGGACTGGGTGCCGACGTTGCCGCCCATGCCGGTGATAACCGGCACGAAGGTGATCAGGGTGAGAACCGTCTCCAGGGTGACCTTGAAAAGCCACATGAAATAACCGGTGATGATCCCGCCGACCAGGTTCACCAGGAGCCAGGGCAGGCGGATCCGGGCGATTTTCAGAATGTTGTCGGCATAGACGATCTCCATCGAGTCGGTACCCGCCATCCGGAAAATGTCTTCGGTAGCCTCTTCGCGGATAACATCGATGACGTCGTCGACCGTGATGATACCGACAATGTTGTCGGCGTCGTCGACCACCGGGATGGCCAGCAGGTTGTAGTGTTCGACCTGGCGGGCGACCACCTCCTGGTCGGTATGGATGTCGACCTTGACGACATTGGTGTTCATGATTTCGCGCAGGCGGGTATCGGCCGGCGTGAGAATCAGTTTGCGCAGGGAAACGATGCCGACCAGGCGGCCGTCGTTGTCGATGACATAGATATAGAAAACCGTTTCCGCCTCTTCGCCGCGGCGGCGGATCGCCTCGATCGCCTCGGCCGCCGTGGTATCCTCCCGGAGAGCGAAGAACTCGGTGGTCATGATCCCCCCGGCGCTGTCGTCGGGGTAGCTCATCAGGGTTTCGACGTCGAGTGACTCGACGGCGCTGAGCTGGTCGAGAATCAGGCGGGCGAAATCTTCCGGCAGACGGGCGATGATGTCGGTCCGGTCATCGTCGGGCATCTCCTTGACGATTTCGATGACCTTCTCC
>WFRT01000280.1 GCA_015486445.1 Pseudomonadota bacterium
GAACTGGAGCGTTTCCTGCAGCGCTATCCGCAGTCCAAGATGAAAGACAAGGCCCGTCTCCTGCTGGTTTTGAGCTGTCTCGAGACCTGCGACTGCGGGGCCGCCGCGGCCGGTCTCGCAAAACTCGACAGCACCGGGACGGTGGTTCGCTACGGGATTCGACCGGCCGGGCTGAAACTGCACCTGGCTTACTGTTTCATGAAAGCCGGCCAGGTGCAACAGGCGCAAGCCTTTCTCCTCGAGGTGGCATCCGGCAAGGCCGATGAACAGGCCGCCGCCAGGGCCCGTTTCGAGTTGGCCCGGATCTATTTTGAGCGCCGGGATTTTGCCGCGGCCGACAAGATGGCCACTCCGCTGCTGGCCCCGAAGTGGCGCCGGCAGGCCGACAAGCTGGGGATTGATGAAGCGGTTCTGGTCTGGATTGCGGGGCTTTCCCGTTATCACCGGCGAGCCTTTCGCCAGGCCTTGCCGCTGCTGGTCGAGGTGACCGAAAAAAGCCGGGATTTTTCCCTGAGCCCGGCGGAACTCCAGGAGGTTTACGCGGCCGCCGTCGAGTGTGCCGGCGCCGCCCGGGATCTCGATATCATCGAGGGCCTGTTCAAGCGCTGGCTCAAGGTTTCCGGTGCCCGGCTCGACCGGGTCCGTTTCAGCGCCGCTCTCGATATGGCCCTGCCGCTTTTCCGGGAGTCCGGGCAGTTGGTCAGGCTCAGGGAGTTTCTGGAAAAGGCGGTTTCCGGACCCCTGCCGGTAAAAACCCGAATTTCCCATTATCAGGCCCTGATCGAAATCGCCCGGCGGAGAAACGACAATGACGCGCTCCGGCGCCTGCTCGAACAGGTCATTCCCCTGGAAACTCCGGCTGCGCCGGACCGGCTGCGCCATCTCCAGCTTCTGGTAATGGTCTGTTCTGCCGGGAAGGATTTTGCCGGAGTGGCGAAATACGGGGAAAAGCTGGAGAGCGAGGATCCAAGTTTCTGGAGCCGGGAGAAGTTCTACTATCCCTACCTGGCCGCTTTACAGAAGTTGGGCCGCTGCCGTGACCTGGTGGCCCGGGTGCCGGGCCGGCTGCCGCCCTACCAGGCCAACCTGCCGGCCGGCGAACTGCAGCGGCGCTGTCTTCTGGAACGGGCGGCTGCGGACTGCCTGGTCAAGCTGCATCGCTGGTTTGACGCGGTAACCTTTTACCGGACGATTTACGGGCATTGCGACCGGCCCGAGGTCAGGATCAGGCAGCTGGCGGTTCTTCTGCGCCTGGCCGGCAAGATTCGGGAAGGCAAGGGGGTGGAACAATGGGTCGGCGACCGGGTGATCGAGGACTTCCCCCTCGACCGGAAGGAAAACGAGAAGCTCCTGCGCCGCTATCCCGGTCTTGTCCTGCTGGTGGCCGAACGTTTTTCCCGGGCCGGAAAATATGACAAGGCCCTGCCCTCGCTGCTCTGGCTTGAAAAGCTCGGGCTCAAGGGGCGGCTGGCGGACCGGGTGACCTTCCTGCTGGCCGACGCCTGTTTTCGCAGCGGCCGGGTGGTCGAGGCGATTCCCCGCTACGAAGCCATCTTCAAGCATGGCACCGACCGTAACTTCCGCTACCTCGCGGCCCTGCGCCTGGCCGGTTTCTACGAGGCCCGGGACCATCCCCTGGACCGGGCTGAAAGAGACCGGCTGCGCACTCTCTATCGGCAGCTTGCGGACTGGGAAAGCAATCCCGGAATGCGGGCTGAATTCAAGCGGAAGCTTGCCGCCCTGGACCGCCTGCAGCCGGAAAAAGCCCAGCCTTCATCCCCGGCCAAACCCGTTCCGGCAAAGAAAAAATCGGGCCCGTTAAATTCCGCGAAGGGGGGTTGATGAAGTATTTTCTCAGCGCCCTGGGACTGGCCCTGATTATCGAGGGCATGCCTTATTTCCTGGCTCCCGGGGCGATCAAGAGAACGCTGGCGACGATCCGGCGGCAGCCGGAAGGCAGGTTGCGGATTTTCGGGCTGGCCGCCATGCTGGCCGGGGTCGGCCTGCTCTACCTGGTGAACCGCTGACTTTCGGGAGGCCGGTCGGATCCTGGTGCCGGGGCCGAAAAAGTTTATTCCGGTTGACTTAAAAGCGCGGTTGTGCTTTATAAGCTGGCTGTTTTGCAGTTGCCTGGCCTGTCATAAAACAGACCCGGCAAAAACCCGGCGGGAGTGGCCGGCGACTTAGGAAAGCCTGCGTGTCCGGCAATCCGTCACGGCGGCACCGGCGAATTTACGAAGCCGTAACGGTTGATGATCTTTGAAAATTGATCCTGGCTGGATGCGGGCTTTAAATATTCAGAACCTATGGA
>WFRT01000281.1 GCA_015486445.1 Pseudomonadota bacterium
AATGACATGGGCACAGCGCTTGATCAGATAGTCGATCAGCAGCCCATGGAAGGTTTCAACCTTGATCCGGTGATTGTCGGCAAAGATGCCTTCGATCATTTCAATTCGTTCCTGGACCGTAAACAGGGGGGTTTTTTCCTGGTTGCAGGCCACCGCGACGATAACCTCGTCAAAAACCTCGGAGCTTCTTTCGATAAGGTCGATGTGGCCCACGGTGACGGGGTCGAAGGAGCCGGGAAAGACAGCCCGGGTGTTGCGGGGTTGGGAAATCTTCTGCTCAGTCATGGGATAAACCTGCTGCCGGGTTGGGGTTGTTTGGGAAGCGAAAAAAAGACAACATCGTATGGCCGTAGCGGCGCTGCTTGTAAATCGTCAGCCCGTCCGGGGGCTCGGGCCGGGCCTGGCGGTGGTGCTCAAGCACGGCAACCGCTTCGGTTGCCAGGATGCCCAAATTGGCCGCCTGCTCGATGGCCAGAAGGCCAAGTTCCACCTGCTTGTAGGGCGGGTCGAGAAACAGCAGGTCGAACTTAAGGTTCTGGGCGGCAAAACTCGCCAGCGCCTTGTCGACCCGCAAATGGTAGATGGTGCCGCTTGACTTAATGTTCAAACGCTCCATGTTGGAGCGGATCAGGCGGCAGCTGTCAAGATCGGAATCGACGCAGTAAACCGTCCGGCAGCCGCGGCTCAGCGATTCAATTGCCATGATGCCGCTGCCGGAAAAAAGGTCGGCCACCACGAGGTCATTGCAGTAGCCGGGCCCGAGAATCGAAAAAAGAGCCTCGCGGACCATCGACTTGCTCGGCCTGATTCCAGGGTTGTTAACCGGGTTGACCTTTCTGCCGCGGTAGATTCCGCCTGTTATTCTCATGTCAACGAGACCGCCGGGTACAAACATTTAAGGCAAGAAGCTGCCGGGCATGCTTCCTGCCTTAAATGCGTTTGCTAACCTTTGCTTTGTCAATAAATCAGGTACCACAAGGTGGCCGGGCAGGGGGCGATACTCTCTAGCCGCGAATACCTTTCTTGGAGGCCTTCAGCGGGTTGATCTTTCTCTTGATCTGTTCCACGTCGCGCTTTATGTGGGTGGCCATGGTGCAGATGCCGTCATTGGTCCAGCGGCTTTCAGGGTCGGGATAGCAGACGCAGTATTTGGCGCCGTTGACCTCAGTGACCTTGGCACAGCCGTCACACTTGTCGATAATCGGACTGCAGCTGCCACTGATAAAAGAACAGCCGTCAGCCTTCATGAAAAAACACTCGCTTCCTTTTCTTACGGTCTGGCAAATCATCGCTCAATATCCTCCGGAGGGGCTAAGGGTATTTTTAGTTTGCGCGTGTCTACTGGAAGGGAGGAAAATTGTCAAGCTAAAAGTGGGCGAAAAGGGTTTCATATAAAGCGTTCAATCGATTCCAGAATATCAGCCCGGTCGACCAGGTTGGAGGTGAAATCATACTGCTGGGTGTCGATGATGACAACCTCGGAGAGGTCGTAGTCGCCAATCCAGTTGACATAAAGCCGGTTCAGGCGCCGGAGATAGGCTTCGGTGATGAGATGGTCGAAGGGCCGATTGCGCGCTTTGAGCCGTTTAAGCATCGTGGAAACCGGGGAATGAAGGTAGATCAGGAGATCCGGAGCCGGGAGGATGTCTTTGAGGCTTAAATAAAAGTTGTAATAGGTCTTGAAGTCGATTTCCGACATAATGTGTGACTGGTAAAGGTTGCGGGCGAAAATTTCCGCATCCTCGTGAATCGTGCGGGAAAGGATCACCGAAGAAAACGAAGTTGCGTGCTGCTGAAAGAGTTCGAACTTCTTGGCGAGGAAAAAGATTTGCGAATGGAAGGCCCATCTCTTCATGTCGAGAAAGAAACCATCGAGGTAAGGATTCTCCTCGGCCACGTTGCCGATTGGAACCAGGGGATAGTTGCTGCAGAGAAATTTTATCAGGTCGGCTTTCCCGGAACCGATGTTGCCGGCGACGACGATATTTTTCTTCATGGTTTGACTAAGGTTCCCGGTTTCTAGAAAATCAACAGCTGACGCGGATGACGTTTTACGTGCTGAAACGTTAGCAGGAAAATTCGGCTGTTGTCCAGAAGTAAATTGGTCCGCCGGCCGGAGTTTCGGGTTTATGTTCTGGCAGGGGAAAGCGGCAAAAGAGACCTCTTCGTTTGACATCTCAAAGTTAACATAATATTCATTATCAGAAGTTGTTTCAAGCCGAGGGAAACCGGGGGTCAGCCGAAATTTCTGCCGTAAGGTCCCCGGCAAAAAAATCAGTTCGATAAAAAGATATAAAAAACAGGCAGTTTTGTGTCAGGTGGGTTTTTTGCTTTTAAAGTCTAAAAGTTTTCAATGGCGACAAGGAAATGCGGTTACTTGATGATGAGCCCGGTTTATACGTACCACATGCGTTCTTCGAAGTCCGGCCCGGGAACCTTGAGATGCAGGAAACCGCCGGCGGGAATGCGCTGGACTTCGTACCCCTCCTGCTCTATGACCAGGGCGAAATTGAGATCGTCGCCGGGAGCGAGTTTGAGCATCGAGAAAGGAATTTTCAGTTCGAAGATTTCGTCGAGGGCAAATTCGGGCCGCTGGTCTTCATCTGTGCCGCCTGGCGTGCCGGAGGTCCTGGAATTTTCCCCAAAGACGACTGTTTCTGCCGGCATCTCTGTCGATTGCGCGCCGGAAAGGTTTTTGAAAACTCCTTCAAGTACAGGATAACTATCTGTTATATCAGCTGAATTGTCATTTTTACGGGGTGTTATACGGCACTGAAAGCGCTCCTGGCGGCTGTTGCTGAACTGGATTACCGGAAAACAGCTTTCGGCGATTACGGTTTCCCGTTCGATATCGATCCGCAAGTAGAAGTTTTCCAGGTTGAAACCGTAATAGAGTTCGTTGACCAGGTACTCGGTCCGGTGCATGGCGCCGCCGAGGCTGGCGACATCGCAGAAGGCCGCCCCCTGCCACTCGAAGTAGCTGACGTTTCTGCCGTTGATGCGGGGGGTGATGAAACTGCTGATTTCGTTGACCGGATGCAGAATCTTGTCGGCCTGGATGATCGGCCGGTAAAGATAATCGGGAACTTCCTGGTCGATGGCCCGGTAGACCGCAGCCAGATGGCGGCGGAAAAGTTCGTCAAAGTCGGCGTCGTTTTCCGAACTGTGGTCGTCTCCATACCACCAGTTCCAGTCGCTCCCTTCTGCGATATATATATGTTCCCATGCTTTTTTAATGTTTAACTTTAAGTTTTTCCGAGCCTCCGGGGGCTCTTTTTCGACCTGTTGTTCAAACAGTTGCAGGGCCCGCCGGGCGCGGCCCAGATAGACCCAGGCCAGATTGTCTTCCTGGTGCCCGATCCAGATTCGGAAGTTGCTGTTGATCCAGGAGCCGGGAAACAGTTTTTTTATTTTCGGAGCCGGTTCTTGTCGCAGCTCGAGATAATCGTTGATGGTTACCGGGTTGAGGAGATCACTCTCCTCGAGTCGTCCGTAAAGTTCCCGCAGGAATGGTCGTCCGTCTTCGGGGTAATGTTCCCAGGCGTTTTCCCCATCGAGAATAATGGCCACCGCGCTTTCACCGGCCCGGCCGCCGAGGGAATCCTTGATTTTGACCAGGTTGCTGATGAAGTTGTCGGCCGCCTGCTGTTCATTCCAGTGGGAATAGACAAAGCCGATCAGGTCGGACAGGCGATGGTCGCGGAAGATTATTTCAACTTTGCCGTCGCCCCCCTCCCCTTCCGCCTGCCAAGCCTGGAAATGGGCATTCTGCTCCCCGGTGTCTTGCTCCTTCCCCCTGGAGCGGACCAGGATGCCTTCGTCGGTCGCTATCCATTTGAGGCCGGCGGCGGCAAACAGGGGAATCAGTTC
>WFRT01000282.1 GCA_015486445.1 Pseudomonadota bacterium
AAGCCTCGTCGACAATCAGCAGATCGGCGGCCAGCCGCCGCCCGGCGTGAAAACGAAACCCCCGGCCGGGAATATAACCGAGGAGGCGATGGATGGTGGCCGCCTCGAGCCGCCGCAGCCGCTCCCGCAGGTCCGCTTCGACAACCAGGTGTTCGACCTCCTCCAGCAGGGCCTGTTGGAGACGGGCCTGGGCGAGCCCGGTCGGGGCGCAGAGCGCGATCCTGGTCTCGGGCACAAGCTGCAGAACCCCGGCGGCGATGGCCGCCACGACCGAGGTCTTGCCGGTGCCCGGACCGCCGCTGATAATCGTAAAAGGGCTGCCCAGCCCGGCCAGGACCGCGGCCGCCTGCAGCCGCTCGCCGTCGCCAAGACCAGCGAAACGGGGAGCAAAGTCAGCCAGCCGGGGCAGACGGTCGCAGACCGTGGTGGTGGTATCTGCCAGACGCAAAAAAATCTGCCGGGCCAGTTCCTGTTCATATTCCCAGTAGCGCTGAAGGTACAGCCTCCCCTCGTCGAGAACCAGGAAATGACGCCGTTTAGCGGCCTCTGCGGGGGAGGCCACGGCGGGATGGCGAAGCAGCCGCGCTTCCCACTCCTCAGGCCAGGTCAAACGGTCAAGGAAACGCCGCTGCTCCTCGTCCAGGGCTCTTTCATTCTCCCCGCCGCCATTAAGCAGCCAGCTTTTGCAGTCGGCCGGCAAATTCCGCAGCATGAAACAGACCTGCCTTTTGGCGTTGACCCCGTGGCCGGCCAGCAGGGCGGCCAGGAAAAGAGCATAGTCCCCCTCCGCCCCGGCCCGACGGCAGACCAGGCGGGCGAAATAGAGGTCGACCCAGTTCAGCAGACCGGCCTCGGCCAGGCCCGCGAAAGCGGCAAAATCGTGCTCGGAAAAGCTCTTCATGGCCGGGTCCCGCAGACAATGGTTTCCAATTCTTCAACCTCTTCCAGGCCGGGCCGGCGGAAATAGACGCCGCTGCCCCCGTTAAGACCGTTGAGACCGCGGACGAAAAGGTAGAACACGCCACCGAAATGGGCGCTGAAGTCGTACCCCGCAAGGCGCTGCCGCAGGTAGCGGTGCAGGGCTAAAAGGTAGAGTTGATACTGGAGCTGGTAATGGTGCCGGGTCATCTCTCGTTCCAGCTTGTCCGGGGTGTAGTCGGCGCAGTCCGAACCTAGGTTGTTGGTTTTCCAGTCGAGCAGGAAAAACCGGCCGCCGGCGTTGAAAACGAGGTCGATGTAGCCGTTGAGAAAACCCCGCCGCGGCAGCCCGGTAAAATTTTCCAGCCGCCATTTATCCCCGACAACCTTCCGGCCCCAGCGCCGCAGGCGCCCGGTGTCGAAATCATCTCTGAGCGGCAGCCAGAACTCCATCTCCCGGGCCAGGTCGGCGGGTACCAGCCGGGCCAGAACCGGGGGCTCGCCGGCGGCACCGGGCAACGGGGTGTTGAGGGCCCGCAGAACCATCTCCACGACCCCGGCCAACATCTCCGGGGCCGGCTCCGCCGCCCCGGCCACCCGCCAGCGCCGCAGGCTGGAAGCGGCCAGCTCGGCCACCACCTGGCGCGCGGATTCGGCGCCGCCGCCGGCCAGGGTGGTAAAATCGAGATTTTCAAAAATCTCGTGGATGGCGTTGCCGACAGCCGTCCCGCCGGGCAGCGAAAGCAGCGGCGAGGGCGCGGCGACGGCATCGACGGCCGGGACCGCCGCTGCTTCCTCAGCCTCGGCAAAAAGCGCTTCCCGCTCTTTTTCCGCCGCGCCCGGCAACGGTTCCCCCTGCCCGGCCAGACGGCTGAAACTGACAAAGCCGCTGGCCGGCGGCAGGGATCGCTTAAATTCACGGGCGCTGGCAGTGGACGGGACCGGAGTTGTACGGTCTGGCGAGGCCGCTTTTTCGCCCCTCCCGTCGCCGGCCGGAAGTCTCCCGTCCAGGCCGAAACCCTCGTCATGGAGAGCGATTTCCGGCGACTCCTCCCATTTTTCCGCCTCTTCGTCGGCAAACGACGGTCTCACAGCCCGGGCGCCGGGGCCGCCGCAGAAAGCATCCAACCCGGCCTCGCCGGCCGGCGGCCGGCGCAGGTACATCAGGGCGGTTTTGTGGCTGTCCCTGGTTTCCGGCCAGAAGACAAAAAGATTGGACTGGGCCCGGGTCAGGGCGACGTAAACCAGGCGCAGCTGTTCGGCCAGTTCCTCGCAGGCCGCGGCCCGACGGATTTCGGCCGCGGGCTTTTCTTCCAGGTTCAGGCAGTGGCGGAAACTGCCGTCTTTCTCCCGGCGGTGAAAGGCTAGGTGGTTTGCCTTCCGAGCGCCGCTCTGGAGCGCACGGGACCAGAGAAAAGGCGCGAAAACCACCGGGAACTCGAGGCCCTTGCTCTTGTGGACGGTCATCACGCTGAGAGCTTCAGCCTCGCCCTCGAGACGCAGTTCGTATTCGTTCTCCTCCCCTTCGACCTCGGCGCGACGCCGGCAGAACCAGTCGACCAGGGCCCGGGGACCGAGGGCGAACTCGCGCTCGGCTTCATGCAGAACCTCCTGGAGATGATAAAAGTTGGTCAGGGCCCGCTCTCCCCGCGGCCCCCGGGCGAGGTTGATGTC
>WFRT01000283.1 GCA_015486445.1 Pseudomonadota bacterium
CCCATGAAGATTTCCCCGACCGGCGGGCCTTCGATCTCGAACTGGCCCGGGTTCTTGAGGCGGCCGGGGTCGAACTGGTGGTCCTGGCCGGTTTCATGCGGGTTCTGGGTCGTGAATTTCTCGGCCGCTTCCCCAACCGGGTGATCAATATCCATCCCGCCCTGCTGCCCTCGTTTCCCGGTACTCACGGCCAGGGGCAGGCCTTTGACTACGGGGTCAAGCTGGCCGGCTGCACGGTCCATTTCGTCGACGAACAGGTCGATCACGGGCCGATCATCATCCAGGCCGCGGTGCCGGTTCTGGATGACGATGACGCTGACCGCCTGGCGGCCCGGATCCTGAAGTGCGAGCACCGGATCTTCCCCCGCGCCCTGGCCCTGTATTGCGCCGGCCGGCTGGAGATAGTCGGCCGCCGGGTGCGTATCACGGGGATCGACCAGGGTTGCCTGGCCGACAGTTATCTGCTCTCCTGTCCCGATTTTCCCTGAAATTTCAATGGTAACTATTCAGCTAAACTATTCAGCTAAATCCTATACTCCCCTCTTTCAGGGGAGGGTGCGGGGGTGGTTTTTCTGAGCGGTTTCGGAAAGATTTCGTTGTTTTTCCCAGCGAGCGGGAGCCCATAAGCATTGCAACTGTCTGAGCGTAGCGAGTTTTGCAATGCGGGCGTAGCGAGCGCTGGAAAAACAGAAATCTTAACGCCTAGCGAAGAAAAGCCGCGCCCGACCCCGTATTCGGCTGGATAGTTACTTTCAATGTTTATTCAACAGTCTTTCGTTTTTTGTAGCGATTCGCTGGCAAGGTAGACGAAGACTGTCCCGGGCCCCTCGGGGGCCTTAAAATGCGGAAAGAGTTTTCCTATGAATGATGCCAAACTGCCGGCCATGATCGGCGACCTGCTGCTGGCCGACCGTTACGACCCGGTTCCGGAAAAGGTTGAACTGGTCCAGACTCACGCTTCCTGGGTTTTCCTGGCCGGTGAACTTGTCTACAAGGTCAAGAAGCCGGTTGACTACGGATTCCTCGATTTTTCCACCCTGAAGAAAAGACGCTTTTATTGCCGCGAGGAGCTGCGCCTGAACCGGCGTCTGGGTGGTGACTACTATCTCGACGTGGTCGAGGTGGTGCGCCGCGAGGGGCGCTATTATTACGGCGGCCGTGGCGAGGTGGTGGACTATGCCGTGGTCATGCGGCGGCTGCCGGAAGAGTTCCTGATGCGCCGTCTCCTGGCCGCCGGCCGGCTTGAAGCCGCAAGTCTTGAGGGGTTGGTGAAACTGCTCTGCGACTTCTATCGCCAGGCCCCGGTTTTTACCGACGGTCGTTTCGGCACCCGCCGCAAGGTCGAGTTCGATGTCGAGGAGAATTTCACCCAGACCGCGGATTTTGTCAACCGGACCATCCGGCCGGCGGATTACCGTCGCATTTGTGATTTCAGCCGGGAGTTCCTCAAGCAACGCCACAAGCTTTTTGTCCGCCGGGTCAAGGAGGGGGCGATTCGCGAGGGCCACGGTGATCTTCACATGGAGCATGTCTGCCTGGTGCCCGGGGCGCCATTGGTTTTTGACTGTATCGAGTTCAACCAGCGTTTCCGGCGCCTTGACATCGTCAACGACCTGGCCTTCCTGGCCATGGATCTCGAGGAGAATAACCGTTTCGACCTGGCCGCCTCTTTCATCACCCGCTGTCGCGCCGAGCTCGGGTCTCTGTTCGAGCCTGAACTGCTGGCTTTTTACAAGTGTTATCGGGCCTATGTCCGGGGCAAGGTGATCAGCTTTCTGACGACTGACGAAAATCTCGATGAGGCGGCCCGGAGCCAGGCCCGGGAGCGGGCCGCGCGCTATTTTCGCCTGGCTTCCATCTATGCCGGCCCGCCGCCGTCAGGCCTGATCCTGATGGCCGGGGTCAGCGGCAGCGGCAAGAGCTGGCTGGCCCGGGCCCTGCATGATCTCTGGGGGCTTGAGTGGCTGCGTTCGGACGAGGTTCGCAAGGAACTTTTCGGGTTGTCGGGGGAGAGTGCTGCGGCGCCGTTCGGTGAAGGGATTTACAGCCGTGAAGCGACGGTCAGGACCTACCGGGCCCTGGCGGAAAAGGCGGCCGCGGCGGTTGAGAGCGGGGAG
>WFRT01000284.1 GCA_015486445.1 Pseudomonadota bacterium
AAAGCCGGCCGTAAACCACGGACCGGCATCCACTTGCCGCTTACTATAGCATTTGTGAAGAAAAAAGTCTTTTGTAACTATTCAGCCGAATAACGGGGACGGGCGCGGCTTTTCTTCGCTAAGCGTTAAGATTTCTGTTTTTCCTTACGCTCGCTTCGCCCGCATTGCAAAACTCGCTACGCTCAAACAGTTGCAATGCTTATGGGCTCTCGCTCGCTGGGAAAAACAACGAAATCTTTCCGAAACCGCTCAGAAAAACCACCCCCGCCCCCTCCTAAAAGAGGGGAGATATGATTTAGCTGAATAGTTACAAAAGACTTTTTTCTTCACAAATGCTATAGTAAGCGGCAAGTGGATGCCGGTCCGTGGTTTACGGCCGGCTTTCGGGGTTTATTCCAGAGAACGTGCCGAAGAACGCGGATGAAAAATTTTCTTACATTTCTTAAACACCGTTTGCCGGCCGGCTGGCGGCTGTATTTGAAGGATCTGCGGGCCCGGCACCAGTACCGGAAAGGGGCTGTTGCCGGTTCCGCGGTTTCCCCCGGGGCTGGCGCCGATACTTTTTCTGAGGTCCCCGATGCCCTCACGCTGCTTGAAGACGGCCCCGCGGCTTCGGTCCCGTCTTCCCCGGCCGGCGCCCTGAAGATCCTGTTCGCGGCTCCCTGGCTGATTACCGGCGGGGCCGACACGATGATTGTCGACTGGTTTCGTAATCTTGATTTTCGGTGGTGTGAAAAATATTTCGTCACCACCCTGCCGCGGGAGAATGTCTGGCTTGACAAGATAGGCGCTTACGCCGCCGGGATCTACGACCTGCCGGCATCAGGTTGTGTTACCCAGGAGCAGATAACGGCCTTTCTGCTTGCCTGCGTGGCCCGAAAAAAGATCGATATTCTTCATATAATGAACAGCGAAGCGGCCTATCGGGCGCTGCCGGAGCTTAAAAAGCGGTTTCCCGAACTCAAGGTCGTGGCCCAGTTTCACTGTTTTGACTATTTCTCTGACGGTCGCCGCACCGGTTTCGCTTTCAACATGCCGCCGTTGTATGATAAATACATCGACTGCTACAATCTTGAATACCCGGAACTTGGGGCTGAAATCAGGGAGCTGTATCCGTTTGTTGCCAGCCACAAGTTCAAGGTCATTCATGGCCGGGTCGACAGTGATTATTTTGCTCCGCAAAAGCGTCTTCCGGTATCAGAAATCGCCGCCCGGCGCCGGGACGGAGTTCTGAACCTGATCTACATCGGGCGTTTGGACCGCCAGAAACAGCCGGTGCGCCTGCTGGCCATCGCCGCCAGGCTCAAGGCGCAGGGCGCCTCATTTTTTCTCCATGTCATCGGCGAGGGCAACCTCGAATCGCAGAAAGATGAGTTTCTCGCCGGAATCGACCGGCAGCAGCTGGGCGATGTTATCTGCTGGTACGGGGAGCAGCCCCTGGAAAAACTCTACGACTGGTATCAGATCGCCGATGTCCTGCTTCTGACCTCGGACTGGGAGGGTGTGCCGATGGTGCTTTACCAGGCCCTGGCCATGGAAGTGGTGCCGGTGGTCAGCGCCGTCGGCGGCTGCGGTGAACTGGTGACCCCGGAATGCGGCTTCCTGGTTGCCGAGCCCGATAATATCGAAGCTTATGTCGAGGCCCTGGTCGAATTGACAGACACCGACGGCCGCCGCATCCGGGCCCGGGCCGGTCGGCGGCGGATGCAGGAATTTTTCAGCCTCGCCGAACTGGACGGGGAATACCGCAACCTTTACCATGCCGTGATTTAATTGAGATGAACTGTCTGGTTTTGGGAGGGGGCGGTTTTATCGGCTCCCATATCGTCGATACCCTGGTGGCCGCCGGCCACCGGGTGCGGGTTTTTGAGCATCCCTCCTGCAACCCGGTCAATCTGGCCGGAGTCGCCGGCCGGATCGAACTCCGGTATGGTGATTTTACCAGGCCGGCGGAACTGGAGCCGGCGCTTGAGGGTATCGACCTGGTGCTGCACCTGGTGGGAACGATGTTGCCGGCGAGTTCCAATATAAGGCCCCTGTACGATATCGAAAGCAATCTCCAGGGTACTGTCGCGATGCTTGAAATGGCGGCGAAAAAGGGAGTTAAAAAGGTGGTTTTCGCCTCCTCCGGAGGTACCGTCTACGGAATCCCGGAAACCCTTCCCTTAACTGAAAACAGCCCCACCGAACCGCTCTCCTCCTACGGCATCGTCAAACTCGCGATCGAGAAATACCTGCAACTCTTCCACCATCTCCACGGCCTCGATTACACGGTCTTAAGGATCGCCAATCCTTACGGGGAGCGGCAGAACCCGGCCGGGGCCCAGGGCGCGGTGGCGGTTTTTCTCGGCCGCATCAAAAACCGGCAGCCGATCGAAATCTGGGGCGACGGCGAGACCGCCCGCGACTATCTCTATATCGGCGATCTCGCCCGGGCCTTTCTTTCGGCCTGCCAGAACACTCACTCCACAAAACTGTTCAACATCGGCTCCGGCCGGCCCTGCACTTTGAACCGGCTGCTCGATTTGCTGCGGGAGGTTACCGGCCGGCCGGTCGCGGTCGACTACCGGCCGGCCAGGTCCTGCGA
>WFRT01000285.1 GCA_015486445.1 Pseudomonadota bacterium
CCCTTAGGCATCGGTATCCAGAAACTCGAGGAGGGGCTGGCCCACCATTTCCCCGAAGCCCGGGTGCTGCGGCTGGACCGGGACGCCACCCGGCGTAAGGGTGAGCTGGTTCGTATCATCGAAGCTTTTCGCCGGGGCGAGGCTGACATCCTGGTCGGCACCCAGATGCTGGCCAAGGGGCATAATTTCCCCGGGGTCGACCTGGTCGGGGTGGTGTTTGCCGACCTCTCCCTCGAAATGCCCGAGTACACCGCGCCCGAGCGCACTTTCCAACTCCTGGCCCAGGTCGCCGGCCGCACCGGCCGAGACCGCGGCCGCGGTCCCGGCGAGGTCGTTATCCAGACCCTGCAGCCGGAGCACTACAGCATCACCAGCGCCGCGGCCCACGATTACGAGAGCTTTTACCGGCAGGAGCTGGAAAATCGGCGGGAACTCGGCTTTCCCCCGTTTTCCTTCCTGGCCAACCTCCGGGCTTCGGGCCCCGACCAGGAGCGGGTTCGCGCTTTTCTCCGGCAAGCCCGCGCAGCCGGCCTCGAGCAGCTGTCGGCGGCCGGCGCGCCGGACCGCATCGCCCTTTTGGGTCCGGTTCCCAACGCGGTTGTCAGGATCAAGAACCGTTATCGCTGGAGCCTGCTGGTCAAGGCTTCCGAGCGGCCCTTCCTGCACGCCTTCCTGCGCCGCTGGCGGGCCGGCTTCCCCCGCGACCCGTATGTCAACTGGCGCCTTGACATCGACCCGATATCGTTCTTTTGAGTACTGCCGGCCGCTCTTTACGGCGGTCCCGTCTTGACTTGCCGGGTTTTGCCGGCATTGTGAGGTGTTGATGAAAAACAAAAAAGTTCACCTGGTCGGCATCTGCGGCACCGCGATGGCGGCTTTGGCCTGCATGCTCAAGGAACGGGGCTGGGAGGTCGGAGGTTCGGATGCGGCCGCCTATCCACCGATGAGCGAGATCCTGCGCGAACGCGGGATCGGGGTGCAGCCGGGCTACGAAGCCTCCCGCCTGACCCCGGAACTGGACCTGGTGGTGATCGGCAACGTGGCCGCGGCGACCAACGTCGAGGCGCTGCGGGCCGCGGAGTTGGGCCTCGCCCGCCGCTCTCTGCCCGAGACCCTCTGGCACGAGTTCCTCAAAGCGCTGCCGCTGCGGCTGGTGGTTACCGGCACCCACGGCAAAACTACGACCTCGTCGCTGCTGGCCTGGGGGCTGATGAGTGCCGGGCGGGACCCCTCGTTCATGATCGGCGGCGAGCTTTTGAACTTTGCCGCCAACTACCGGCTGGGCCGGGGTGAAGCCTTCGTGCTTGAAGGCGACGAGTACAACAGCGCCTTTTTCGACCGCCACGCCAAGTTCCATCACTATCGTCCCACCCACCTGATCGTTACCGGGATCGAGATGGACCATGTCGATCTTTTTTCCGGGCTGGACGAGATCGTGGCCGAGTTCCGGAGGCTGCTGGAACAACTGCCGCGCAACGGGCTGCTGGTGGCGGCGGCCGACAACCCGGTGCTGGAAAAGCTCCTGCCGCGGGTCCCGGCCCGGGTGCTGACCTACGGCTGGTCTGAAAAGGCCGATTTCCGCCTCCTTGAACACCGGCCCGGCCCTCGGGGCGGAAAGTTTCTGTTCCGGACCCCGGCCGGGGAAAAACGGGAGCTTTTTCTCTCCGCCTACGGCCGTCACAATGCCGAAAACGCACTCGCGGTCGCCATCCTGCTTTACGACCTGGGCCTGGACTGGGAGGAGATCGGCCGGGGCCTGGGCAGCTTTGCCGGGGTCAAGCGGCGCCAGGAGATTATCGGCCGGCGCGGCGAAACGGTTTACATGAGTGATTTCGCCCACCACCCGACGGCCATTGCCCGCACCCTCGAGGCCCTGAAAGAACATTTTCCCGAACACCGCCTGGTGGCGGTCTTCGAACCCCGGACCGCGACCAGCCGCCGCAACCTTTTCCAGGAGGAACTCGGCCGGGCTTTCGGCGCCGCCGATGAAATCTTTATCGCCCCGGTTCACGGGGCCGCGGCCCTGGCCGATGAGGAACGGCTCGATACCGAGCGCCTGGCCGCGGCCTTGCGCGCCGCCGGCCGGCCGGCCGGCGCCGCGGCTTCGATCGCCGAACTCCAGGCCGGGCTCGAGCGGCGGGCCGGCGCCCGGGAGTTGGTGGTCCTGATGAGTACCGGCGATTTCGGCGGCCTGTTTCGCCGCCTGGGCCCGGCCCCGGGACCGTGACAGATATGTTAAATCGGTTGACAACCGGAGGCCTGGCGAGTATAGAGAGCCTCCCTCGCGCCGGGAGATTCCGGATCGCGAAACCATCTTTAAACCCCTTTCCCGGCCTGGTGCCGGGGGCTGAAACTATCCCGTCTCCGGGCTGCCGGGGACGGAAAGTGGAAAATCATGGCTCTGTTTACGCGTGAATTGCTGGTGCTCAACCGGAAGATGAAGATCGTGCTTTTGGTGATTGCCCTGTCGGCCGCGCTCTCGCTCTTTTTCCTCTGGCGCTACATGGTCCAGCAGAGCATGGGGCAGAATGCCGCCTACAAGGCCCCGATGCATGTCTATTCCAGCGCTGAAAAGATGATGGTGCGGGAGAAGTTCGAAAAAGCCCTGAAAGAGTATAACCGGGCCCGGAAGATGCTGGAGAAGATTCCCGGCATCGACCTCTCCACCGATTTTTATTATGCCATTGTCAACAATGCCATCGGCACCATCCATCTGCGGGTGGGAATCTACGGTCCCAAGGGCAAGGAAGCCAAGCTGCGGCCGGAGCTGGGAAAAAACACCGGCGAGCTGAAGCTGGCCCTGGAATATTTCAATCGCAGCGTCGCCGCCTACAAGAAGTGGCTCAAGCTGCACCGGCCGACGGCGCCCGAACTGGCCGAACTGGCCCGCAGCCGCAAGGGGGTGGCCGAGGACAAGATCGACCTGCAGCCCTTCGAACGCTATGAGCGGGCCCTTTCGGTGACCCTGGTCAACTGCGGCATGGCCTGGCGCTATCTGAAGGATTACGACCGGGCCCGCGCCTATTACAACGAGGCACTCAAGCTCTGGCCGGGAAACAAGACGGCCCGCCACAATCTCAAGGAGATGGAAATGGTTCTCGCCGAGGAGGCCGGGCAAAAAGCCCCTGCCCCGGCCGGGGAGGCTGCTTCCAAGACGCAGCCGGCGCCCGGAACGTCGCAGAAAATGCTTGACAACTAGGCCTGCAGCTGGTAGAAGCGCGGGCTCTTTTATGGTAAATGCCCTGTTGGCCCGGTCCTTTGCGGCCGGGTTCGGCAATTGATGATAGATCAGTTGGAAACGGAGAAAATAAATGCCGACGATTAACCAGTTGGTTCGCAAGGGAAGAGAAAGAATCAAGAAGAAAACCACGGCTCCGGCCCTGAAGAACTGTCCCCAGAAGCGGGGGGTCTGTGTCCGGGTCTACACCACGACGCCGAAGAAACCGAACTCGGCTCTGCGCAAGGTTGCCAGGGTGCGGCTGACCAACGGCTTCGAGGTCACCTCCTATATCCCCGGGGTCGGCCACAATCTCCAGGAGCACTCGGTGGTCCTGATCCGCGGCGGCCGCGTCAAGGACCTTCCCGGTGTCCGCTATCATGTGATCCGCGGCACCCTTGACAGCGTCGGGGTGCAGGATCGGCGTAAAGGCCGTTCCAAGTACGGGGTCAAGCGGCCGAAATAGTTTTACGCTGGAACTCCGGCACGATTTGCCCAAACCTAAAATTAAACTGAACAGGTACTGTAGTTAGATGGCCAGAAAAAGAGATATCGAAAAGCGTGAAGTCAGCCCGGACCCGAGATACCACGACCGGCAGGTTTCCAAATTTGTCAACGGCCTCATGCTCGACGGCAAGAAGAGCGTGGCCCTGGGAATCTTCTACGAAGCCATGGACCTGATCGGCGAGAAGATCGACGAAGAGCCGCTGGCGGTTTTCAAGACGGCGCTGGAGAACGTCAAGCCCCTGGTCGAGGTCAAGTCGCGCCGGGTCGGCGGGGCGACCTACCAGGTGCCGGTCGAAGTGGCCCCGGACCGCAAGATGGCCCTGGCGATCCGCTGGCTCATCGGCTACTCCCGCTCCCGGGGAGAAAAAAGCATGGCCCAGAAGCTGGCGGCCGAATTTATGGATGCCGCCAACAAGCGCGGCAACGCCGTCAAGAAACGGGAAGACACGCACAAGATGGCCGAAGCCAACAAGGCCTTCGCCCACTATCGCTGGTAAGCCCGGAAGCGGACCGGCAGAATGGGCCGCCAGCATCCGATTGAGCGCTACCGTAATATCGGTATCATGGCTCACATCGATGCCGGCAAGACAACCTTAACCGAAAGAATCTTATATTATACCGGAATTTCCCATCGCCTTGGCGAGGTTCATGAAGGAACCGCCGCCATGGACTGGATGGAGCAGGAGCAGGAGCGGGGGATCACCATCACCTCGGCGGCCACGACCTGTTTCTGGCGGGATCACCGGATAAACATAATCGATACCCCGGGGCATGTCGACTTCACGATCGAGGTCGAACGCTCGCTGCGGGTTTTAGACGGCGTGATCGCGGTTTTCTGCGCTGTCGGCGGGGTCGAGCCCCAGTCCGAAACGGTCTGGCGCCAGGCGGTCAAGTACGAGGTGCCGCGGCTCGCATTTGTCAACAAGATGGATCGCATCGGGGCCGATTTTGATCGCGTAGTGGCCATGATGCGCAAACGGCTGGGGGCCCGTCCCCTGATTGTGCAACTGCCGGTCGGCAGCGAGAAGGATTTCGCCGGGGTGGTTGACCTGGTCGCCGAGCAGGCGATCTATTTCGATCAAAGTTCTTTGGGAACTGAATACGAAGTGCGCGCTGTACCCGGGTCGCTCAAGTCCCGGGTGGCGGAGTACCGCCGGAGACTGCTGGAGGATCTGGCCGATTTGGACGATGATTTTGCCCTGCTCTACCTCGAGGACGAGGAGCTCAGCGGAGAGCGGATCAGGTCGTTGATCAGGCGGCTGACCCTGACTTCACAGGTCACCCCGGTTTTGTGTGGCTCCGCCTTCAAGAACACCGGTGTCCAGCCCCTGCTTGACGCGGTTGTCGACTACCTGCCCTCCCCGGTGGAGGTCAAGGCGCCGACGGCGGTCGATATGGAGAGCGGCAGAGCGGTAACCCTTGCGGTTGATGATGAATCGCAGCCGACGGCTTTGGTATTCAAAATCTACACTGACCCCCATGTCGGTCAACTCGCCTTCCTGCGTCTCTACGCCGGAGTCGTGGAAGCCGGCATGCAGCTTTTCAACAGCCGCAGCCGGCGCCCTGAACGCGTTGGCCGCCTGTTGAAGATGCACGCCAACAAGCGGGAGGAGGTCAGCAAGATTTTTGCCGGAGATATCGTCGCTGTCGTAGGACTCAAGCACAGTACCACCGGCGATACCCTCTGCGGCCGAAAAGCCCGGGCCCTGCGCCTGGAGAGCCTGGATATCCCCGAGCCGGTCATCGGGGTGGCCATCGAGCCTCTGAGCCAGGCCGACCACGAACGTCTGGGCCAGGCCCTGGACCGGCTGGCGGCCGAAGATCCCACCTTTCATTCCCGGATCGATGAAGAGAGCGGCCAGACCATTATCTCGGGGATGGGGGAACTCCACCTCGAGATCATCGTCGATCGCCTGGCCCGGGAATTCAAAGTCAACGCCAACGTCGGCAAACCCCAGGTCGCCTACCGCGAGACCATTACCCAGACGACAACCTGTGAAGGGCGTTTCATCCGCCCGGATGGACCTCGTCCCCAGTTTGCCGTGGTCCGGCTGACACTCGAGCCCCGTCCCCCCGGGAGTGGGTTTGAATTTGTCTCCGAGGTCGAAAGCGAGGTTCTGCCGGAAGCCTTCATCGCCCCGGTTCGCATGGGCTGTGAAGAGGCCATGCTGGCCGGACCGCTGAACGGCTACCCGCTGCTCGGTGTCCGGGTCCGGTTGACCGGTGGCGAGTGGCATGAGAGTGATTCCAGCGAGGCGGCCTTCAAGCTGGCCGCCTCGATCGGCTTCAATCAAGGCGTCAAGGCGGCCGGTCCGGTGTTGCTGGAGCCGGTGATGGAGGTTGAAGTGGTGGTCCCGGGAGAGTTTCTCGGTGAAGTGATGAGTGATATCAATGTCAGGCGCGGTCGTATTCAGGGAGTGGAAAGTCATCTCGGCGAGGCCCAGGTGGTCAGCGCCTATGTGCCGCTGGCCGAGATGTTCGGTTATTCTACCGCGGTCCGGTCCTTAAGCCAGGGGCGGGCGACATTTACGATGCGGTTTCACGGCTATGAGCCGGTGGAGCGCGAAATTGTCGCAAAGCGGATTGGTTCGGCCATCTGACAGTAAAATATTCAAGCAGCGGAGTGTAAGGAAATGGCAAAGGAAAAATTTGAGCGCACCAAGCCTCACGTAAACGTTGGTACGATTGGCCATGTGGACCACGGTAAAACCACCCTGACCGCGGCCATTACCAAGGTGCTGGCCATCAAGGGACAGGCCAACTATACCGCTTTCGACGAGATTGACAAGGCCCCGGAAGAGCGCGAGCGCGGAATCACGATTGCCACGGCCCACGTTGAGTACGAGACCGACAACCGTCACTACGCCCACGTCGACTGCCCGGGTCATGCCGACTACGTCAAAAACATGATCACCGGTGCGGCTCAGATGGACGGCGCCATCCTTGTGGTGAGCGCGGCCGACGGCCCGATGCCGCAGACCCGCGAGCACATCCTGCTGGCCCGCCAGGTCGGGGTTCCGAACATCGTCGTGTTCCTCAACAAGGCCGACATGGTCGATGACGAGGAGCTCCTCGAGCTGGTCGAGATGGAAGTGCGCGAGCTGCTTTCCGACTACGATTTTCCCGGCGACGACATTCCGGTAATCACCGGCAGCGCCTTGAAGGCCCTGGAGTCCGACGGTCCGGTTGACTGCGAAGAGTGGAAGTGCATTTTCGAACTCATGGAGGCGGTCGACAACTATTTCCCGACCCCCGAGCGTGACATCGACAAGCCTTTCCTGATGCCGGTCGAGGATGTTTTCAGCATTTCCGGGCGCGGCACCGTGGCCACCGGGCGGATCGAGCGCGGGGTCATCAAGGTTGGCGAAGAGGTCGAGATCGTCGGCATCCGCGAGACCGACAAGACCGTGGCCACCGGGGTCGAGATGTTCCGCAAGCTGCTCGACCAGGGCCAGGCCGGTGACAACGTCGGCATTCTCCTGCGCGGCAAGAAGCGGGAAGAGATCGTCCGCGGCCAGGTGCTGGCGGCCCCGGGATCGATCACCCCGCACACCAAGTTCAAGGCCGAGGTCTATATCCTGACCAAGGATGAAGGCGGCCGCCACACCCCGTTCTTCAAGGGCTACCGTCCCCAGTTCTATTTCCGGACCACCGACGTGACCGGGACCGTGGAGCTGCCGGAAGGGGTCGAGATGGTCATGCCGGGCGACAACATCACGATTGTCGGTGAGTTGATCACCCCGATCGCGATGGAGAAGGAGCTTCGCTTCGCGATCCGCGAGGGCGGCCGTACCGTCGGCGCCGGCGTGGTCAGCGAAATTATCGAATAAAGACCAAGCTTTCGGATTCGGAAGACCGAGTTCGGAGCTGGGTGTAATTCCGGTATCCCCGGCCCGTCCCGGAGACCGGAGGTTGAGGTAGAAAAAAGAAGATGACTATAGCAAGCCAGAAAATCAGAATCAGACTGAAAGGCTATGACCACAAGATCCTGGACCAGTCGGTGAGCGAGATTGTCAATACCGCCAAACGGACCGGGGCGGTCATTGCCGGCCCGATTGCCTTGCCGACTTCGATCAACAAGTACTGTGTGCTGCGCTCCCCGCATGTCAACAAGAAGTCGCGGGAACAGTTTGAGATGCGCACTCACAACCGCTTGATCGATATCCTGGAGCCGACCCAGCAGACGGTGGACGCCCTGATGAAGCTGGATCTTTCGGCCGGGGTCGATGTCGAGATTAAGCTCTAGTTGAATCCGGCTCGGTTGATCGGGAAATATCTTCAAGAGAGATAGATAATCATAAGGTTTAATGATGGCTGAAATACAGGAATTATTAGCTAAAAAAGTCGGTATGACCCAGCTCTACAACGAACTCGGGGAACTTGTACCGGTGACCGTGTTGGCGGTCGGGCCCTGTACTGTGGTGCAGGTCAAGACTGCGGAAAAGGATGGTTACAGCGCCGTTCAACTGGGTTTCGACGAAAAGCCGATGACCCGGGCCAACCAGCCCCAGCTCGGGCATTGCCGCAAGGCCGGCAAGGGGGTTTTCTACCACCTGCGCGAGGTTCGGGTCGACGATGTCAGCGGCTACCAGCCGGGAGATGTCTTTACGGCCGAGCTTTTCAGCCCCGGCAACCTGGTCACGGTGACCGCCAAGTCCAAGGGTAAGGGTTTTGCCGGCGTCATGAAGCGCTGGGGATTTCGCGGCCAGCCGGCCTCGCACGGGGCCCACAAGAACCACCGTTCCGGTGGTTCGGTCGGCACCTCGGCCTATCCCGGCCGGGTGGTCAAGGGTAAGAAAATGGCCGGGCAGATGGGTAACAAGAAGATTACGGTCAAGAACCTGACCGTGGTCCAGGTCAAGCCCGAGGACGGTTTGGTATTGGTCAAGGGCGGAGTGCCGGGAGCCAAGAACGGTCTCGTAACGATCAAGAAAATCAAGTAAGTTTAACGATATTTCCGGTTTTTACCCAGGAAATGGTCGGAGAATAATATGGCCAAAGTTGATGTTTACAATTTAGAGAAAGAGAAGGTCGCTGAGACCGAGATCGCCGATTCGGTGTTCAATGCGGAGATCAAGGCGCACCTGGTGCGGGACGTGGTCGTCTGGCAGCTGCCAAGCGCCGTCAGGGCACGGCCGCGGTCAAGAACCGGGCCCGGGTCAAGGGCGGCAGCGCCAAGCCCTGGCGCCAGAAAGGCACAGGCCGGGCCCGGGCCGGGACCAGCCGGTCGCCGCTCTGGCGCGGCGGTGGCACGATCTTCGGCCCCCAGCCCCGCGACTACAGCTATCGCCTGCCCAAGCGGGTCCGGCGCCAGGCCCTGATTTCGGTGCTCTCCCAGAAATTCCAGGAAGGCAAGCTCTTTGTTGTCCAGGATTTCGATCTCGAAGAGATCAAGACC
>WFRT01000286.1 GCA_015486445.1 Pseudomonadota bacterium
ATTCGTTTTGCCTGGGACTTTCTGACCGTCGACATGGGGCTTGATCCGGAAAAGCTCTGGGCCACCGTCTATCTCGATGACGACGAGGCCTACGAACTCTGGCACCAGATGATCGGGGTGCCGAAGAAACGGATCATCCGGCTCGGTGAAAAGGACAATTTCTGGTCCATGGGCGACACCGGTCCCTGCGGCCCCTGTTCCGAGATTCTCTACGACCAGGGACCGGGGATGAGCTGCGGGCCCAAGTGCGGCATCGGCAGCTGTGACTGCGACCGCTACCTCGAGATCTGGAATCTGGTCTTCATGCAGTACAACCGCGACGCCTCCGGCAAGATGACGCCGCTGCCCCGGCCCAGCATCGACACCGGCATGGGACTCGAGCGTCTGGCCGCGGTGGTTCAGGGGGTCAAGAGCAACTACGACACCGATCTTCTGCGCCGGATTATTGCCGCCGGGGAAAAACTTTCCGGCAAAACCTACGGGGCCGAGCCCGAGGCCGACGTCTCTTTAAGGGTTCTGGCCGACCACAGCCGGGCCACCACCTTCCTGATTGCCGACGGCGTCCTGCCGGCCAACGAGGGACGGGGCTACGTCCTGCGCCGGATCATGCGCCGGGCCGCCCGCCATGGCAAGATGCTGGGCCTGGACGAACCCTTTCTCTTTCGCCTGGCCGAAACCGTGACTGCCGAGATGGGGGACGCTTATCCCGAGTTGCGGGAATCCCTGCCCTTTGTCACCCGGGTGATCAAGAGCGAGGAGGAGCGTTTCGGCGAGACCCTAGACCGGGGGCTCAGGATGCTCGACGAGGAACTTGAGCGACTGAAACAGGCGGGCCGGACGATCCTCTCCGGCGAAGCCACCTTCAAGCTCTACGACACCTACGGTTTTCCCGTCGACCTGACCGTCGACATCATTGAAAAGGACGGCTTTACCGTCGATCACGAGGGCTTTGCCGCCGAGATGAAAAAGCAGCAGGAAAAATCGCGCCAGGCCTGGAAGGGCTCGGGCGAGGAGGCGGTCGGTTCGATCTACAAGGAACTGGCCGCCGAAGGGCTCTCTTCCGAATTTATCGGCTACGACAATTTCGCCGGCCGGGGCCGGCTGCTGGCCATCATTCACGATGGCGAGCGGGTTTCCCGGGCGGTGGCCGGCCAGGAGGTCGAACTGCTCTTCGACCGCACCCCGTTCTACGGTGAATCGGGCGGCCAGGTCGGCGACCGGGGCCGGGGCGAGGACGATGACGGAAAGCTTGTCTTCGAGGTCTTTTCCACCAGCAAGCCGCTCGACGGCATTATCATCCACCGGGCCCGGGTGGCCGCCGCCGAGCTTAGACTCGGCCGGGAGTGCCGGCTCGTGGTCGCCCGCGAGGAGCGCCGGGCGATCGCCCGCCACCATTCAGCCACCCACCTGCTCCAGGCCAAGCTCCGCGAAGTGCTGGGCGAGCATGTCAAGCAGGCCGGCTCCCTGGTGACCCCGGAGCGGCTGCGTTTCGATTTCAGCCACTTCTCGCCGCTGACCGGGGAAGAGCTTGAAAAGGTCGAACTGCTGGTCAACCGGGAGGTCATGGAGAACCACCCGGTCCACACTGAGACTGGCACCATGGAGGAGGCCGCGACCCGCGGGGCGATGGCGATCTTCGGGGAAAAATACGGCGACCGGGTGCGCATCGTCAGCATGGGCGAGGCCAGTGTCGAGCTTTGCGGCGGCACCCATGTCGACATGACCGGCAATATCGGCTGCTTCAAGATTGTCAGCGAGACTGGCATCGCCGCCGGTGTTCGCCGGATCGAGGCCCTGGCCGGTTTTGCCGCCTTGAACCACATCAGCCGCCGGGAGAAGATCATGGCGGCGGCGGCGGCCCGGCTCAAGGGGATTCCCGAGGAGTTGGATGAGCGCATCGAGCGCCTGCTCGAACAGCACCGCGAACAGCAGAAAGAGATCGCGGCCCTGAAGCAGAAGCTGGTCAACGCCAGCGCCGGCGGCCCGGCCGGCGGCGGGGTCGAGATCGAAGACTGCAACGGCGTCCCCCTGCTGGTCCGCCGGGTGGAGTGTGACGACCCCCGGGAGATGCGCAGGATTATGGACGTCTTCAAGCAGAAAAACCCCGACGGCATCACCCTGTTGGGGGCGGTTCATGACGGCAAGGCGATTCTCATTGTCCATGTCGGCCGGCCCTGGCAGAAGCAGTACCCGGCCGGCAGCCTGATCCGCGAACTGGCCGCCAGGGTCGGCGGTCGCGGCGGCGGCAAGCCCGAACTGGCCCAGGCCGGCGGTCCCGAGGCCGGCCGGCTCGAC
>WFRT01000287.1 GCA_015486445.1 Pseudomonadota bacterium
CAGGGTGGACATGCTTTACTCCGGATTTAACGGTTCTGGATCTGGCCGGGAGATAAGCTGCTTCCCGGCGCAATCATAATATCTCGGGCCCTTGCGGCCGTGGTTCCCAAATTTTTATCCGTCATCCGCCGGGGCGCTTTTCTGCTACCAGGCCAGGCGCGGACCGGCCAGTTCCCCCCGGTCGATGGTTTTGTAATAGGCGATAAATTCATTGCCCTTGACCAGGGTCATGGCCCCGGTCGGACAGACCGGCATGCAGTCGCCGCAGCCCATGCATTCATTGATCCCGGCCGGCTGCATCCGGACCAGCTTGTCTTCCACCACCAGGGCGTTGGCCGGACAGGCCTTAGCGCAGATGCCGCAGCCGGTGCATTTTTCCGTGTCCACTTCCACCCGGCCCGGGCTCGCCTGGTCGGGGTTGTTGTAGTCCGGGATCTGCCACCATTCGGCCAAACTTATTCTTTTCATTGTCTCCCCCTGCTTTAGTGCCTTACAGGTTATTTTCTTGTTTTTTTCAACAATTTTTTTCAACTGTAAAACAAGAAAATGTTCTGATAAGAGCACTTATTTGCGGGCCGCAAGGCCCGGTTTGAGTTGCGGGGTCTGTTCCCGCATTAGCTTATGGTTTTGCTGCCGCCGTCCTCATACCAGTCGACCGCGTGGGTGGCCCTTTTGACCATGCCGTCCGGAGTCCCCTTGGGCCAGCCCACAGCCAGGCTGGAAGCGAACTTGTAGGGATAGCCGATGCCGAAAAACTTCTTCCACTTGCCGGTGTACTGGAAGGCCAGCTTGACAAAGCCGACCCAGCAGGTGCCGAGTCCCATGCTGTGGGCGGCCAGGACCATGTTCTGGCCGGCGATGCCGCAGTCGAGATCGGGGCTCGAGACCCCGCGCACATCCTTGAAAATCAGGATTACCGTGGGCGCGTCGTGCCAGAGGCCGAGTTTGCCGTCGGCAATCAGGCTGACAGCCCCGAAAGGAGTCGGATGCAGATCATTGGGTTTGACCCTGATGAAAAGCTTGGCCAGAGGTTTGAGATACCCCTTGCCCGGGATCCGGTAATCGATGATCGCCTTGAACAGCCGGCAGATCTTGACGGTCGTCGAAACCAGGCCGTTGATGACCTCCGGATCACGCAAAACAATAAATTTCCAGGGCTGGGAGTTGCCGGCCGAGGGGGCGAAACGCCCGGCCTCGAGAATCCTTTTGATCATAAATTCCGGCACCTGCTCTTTTTTGTAAAGCCGAACGCTGCGCCGCTTGAGAATGGTTTCCTCGGTCGGGGTCCACTCCTCTTTCAGCTTTTCCAGCTGAGTGTTTTTGTCAGTCATTTCTTAAGCCCTCGAATTGCCGTCGTTGGTTTCCGTTAAATCGTTCAGCGTGACATCAGGACCTTGGCGATGGTCATGATTTCGGCTTCCTTGGTGCCCTCATAGAGTTCGAGGATCTTGGCGTCGCGATAGAATTTCTGGACTTTGTATTCCTCGATGTAGCCGTAGCCGCCATGAATCTCCAGGGCCGCGTTGGCGCAGAAAACGGCAACCTCTCCGCAGAAGAACTTGGCCATTGCCGCGACCGTGAAATCGGGAGTTCCCTGGTCGTAGAGCCAGGCCGACTTGTAGACCAGGTTGCGGGCCGCCTCGACCTTGATCGCCATCTCGGTAAGTTTTTTCTGGGTCAGCTGGAAGTTCCCGAGCGGGACCCCGAACGCGGTTCTCTCCCTGGCATAGCGGACGGCTTCGTCGATGCAGCCCTGGCCGAGGCCGACCCCCTGGGCCGAAACCATGATCCGGGTCATGTCGAAAAAGTGCATGACCTGGTGAAAACCGCGCCCTTCGACACCCAGCAGGTTCTTCTGCGGCACCCGGACGTCCTCAAAGGCGATCTCGGCCGTATCGCTGGCCCGGATGCCGAGCTTGCCCTTGATCTTGGTCCGGGTGATGCCGGGGGTGTCGGCCGGCACGATGATCATGCTGAAGCGGTCATGCCGGCGTTTGGCCTCGGGATTGGTGATCGCCAGGACCACCATGATATCGCAGACCGTGCCGTTGGTAATGAACATCTTGTTGCCGTTGATGACGTAGTCGTCGCCGTCCTTGACCGCCCGGGTGCTGACCCCGGAGACGTCGGTGCCGGCATTGGGCTCGGTATAGGCGCCGGCGCAGATGTATTCCCCGCTGGCGATTTTCGGCAGGTATTCCTGCTTCTGTTCCTCGGTGCCGTTGTGGAGGATGGCCTCGCTGCCGAACGGGGCGACGACAATGTTGACGCCGATGCCCATGTCGACCCGGGAAATCTGCTCGGTGATGATGGAGTTGCCCAGCACCCCGAAGCCGGCACCGCCGTACTCTTCGGGAATCCAGGCCCCGACCAGGCCGAGTTCGGCCGCTTTCTTGTGGATCTCCGGCGTATGTTTTTCCTGTTCGTCGGCCTCGCTGGAAAACGGGGCGATCTCGTTGACGGCAAACTTGTAGGCCATATCCTTCAACATTTTCATTTCATCGGACAGATTGAAATCCATGACAACTCCTTTTCTTTTTTCCGCAAACTTCTCTCTGCGTAGTGGTTTATTCGTTCTCGATCAGCATCGACATCCCCATCCCGCCGCCGACGCAGAGCGAGGCCAGGCCGAGATTGAGGTTGCGCCGCTTCATTTCCCCCAGCAGGGAAACCACGATCCGGGCCCCGGTGCAGCCCACCGGGTGACCGAGGCCGACGCCGGAACCGTTGACGTTGGTAATCTCCCGGTTGAGTTCCAGCCCCCGCTCACAGGCCAGGTACTGGGCCGCGAAAGCTTCGTTCAACTCGATCAGCTCGATATCCTTGAGTTTGACCCCGGTTTTAGCCAGCAGTTTCAGGGTTGAGGGCACCGGTCCCCAGCCCATGATCTTCGGGTCGCAGCCGGCGGCGGCGTAAGCGACCACCCGGGCGAGAATCGGCAGGCCCAACTCCCCGGCTTTCCTGCGGCTGGCCAGCAGGGTGACGGCGGCCCCGTCGTTGAGCCCCGAGGCGTTGCCCGCGGTCACCGTGCCGTCCTTGGCGAAAACCGGCTTGAGCCGGGCCAGGTCGGCCAGCGTCAGGCCGATCCGGACATGCTCGTCGGTATCGAAAATCAGCGGATCCTTTTTGCGCCGGGGAACCTCGATGGGAATAATCTCGTCTTTGAACCGCCCCTGATTGATCGCGGCCTCGGCATTTTGGTGGCTGCGCAGGGCGATTTCGTCCTGGTCCTCGCGGCTGATGTCGTATTTCCGGGCCAGGTTTTCCGCCGTCTGGCCCATGATGTAGCCGGGCTTGTCGAGCAGGGTGGAGCCCGAGTGCAGCAACTCCCACATCGAGTCCATCATCTGGCCGTGCTGGAGCCGGGCTCCCCAGCGGGCCTGCGGCAGGCAGTAGAAGGCGTTGGACATCGATTCAACCCCGCCGGCCAGGATGAGCTCGGCGTCGCCGACCCGGATCATGCTCGAGGCCAGGGCCATGGCTTCCATGGCGCTGGAGCACTGGCGCTGGATGGTGACCGCCGGAACCGTTTCCGGGATGCCGGCGGCCAGGGCCGTGGTCCGGGCCGTGTTGGCTTCATCGGGACACTGGACGCAGTCACCGAGCATGACGTCATCGAGTTGGGAAAGCTCGAGATCCGGCACCTGGCCTAGAACCCCTTTGATCACCTGGGCTCCCAGCTGATGGGCGCGAACGCTTTTCAGGGAGCCTCCGAAATCGCCGATGGCACTGCGGCCCATGGCGACAATTACACAGTCGTTGCTGTTTTTCATAGTGTCATTCCTTGTTCAAATCTTGGAAATATTCAGTCGGCGTGCATTCTGAAGCCGGCCAGTAAGCCGCCGTCGACCTGGTGGAAACTGCCGGTCATGAACGAGGCCTTGTCGGAGGCCAGAAAGAGAACCAGGTTGGCGATTTCGGCGGGCTCGGCGGGGCGGCCGACCGGGGTCATCATGACAATCACGTCGATTTCTTCCTTGGCAAAACCGCCACTCACCATCGGGGTGTCGACATAGCCCGGACAGATCGCCAGGCAACGGATATTATCAGCGGCGTACTCGAGGGCGCAGCTTTTGGTCAGCCCGATGACCGCGTGTTTGGCGCTGACGTAATGGGAGATGGTGCTCATCCCCATCAGGCCGTCGACCGAAGCCGTGTTGATGATGACTCCGCCGCCGGCCTTTTTCATTTCCGGGATCGCCGCCTTGGTGCAGTAGAACAGGCTGTTCAAATTGATGTTGATGACTTTCAGCCACTCTTCGGTCGGCATCTCGCCGATCTTGGCCCGCTGGCCGCCGATGCCGGCGTTGTTGAAAAGCACATCGAGGCGGCCGAACTTCTCGACCGTTGCGGCCACCATCGCCCGGCACTGTTCTTCCGCGCCGACATCGACCTTGAAGGCCAGGGCCCCGGCCCCGATCTCGGCCGCCACCCGGGCCGCATTCTCTTCGTTGATGTCGGCCACCACGACGTTGGCCCCTTCCTTGCCGAAGGCTATGGCGGTGGCCCGGCCGATACCCGATCCGGCGCCCGTGACAATAACAGTTTTACCAGTAAATTCAGACATTTTTCATACCTTTATTAAAGCCGAACAGTTTTTATTCCTGGAGTTGACAAGACGGCTTTTTGTCAACCTTGATGATGAAGGCCCCGAGGGCCGGCAGCAGGACAATCGCCCCGATCATATTCCAGAGAAACATGAAGGTCAGCAACAGGCCCATGTCGGCCTGGAATTTGATCGGCGAAAAAGCCCAGGTGGCAACCCCCATGGCCAGGGTGATGCCGGTGAAGGCGACCGCCTTGCCGGTGGTTTTCAGGGTGTTGAAATAGGCCGGCACGATATCCATGCCCTGTTCCAGGTAGCCGGTCAGCCGGTTGTAGATGTAAACCCCGTAGTCGACCCCGATGCCGACCCCGACCGAGATTACCGGCAGGGTGGCGACCTTGACCCCGATCCCCATCCAGGTCATCAGGACCTCGCAGAGCAGCGAGGTCAGGGCCAGGGGAATGATGATGCAGATCGTCGCCCGAATGCTGCGAAAGGTCAGATAGACAAGAAAAATGACGACCCCGTAAACCAGCAACAGCATGGTTCTCTGGGCCTTTTCGATCTCGATGTTGGTGGCCGCCTCGATCCCGGCCGGCCCGGCGGCCATCAGGAACTTGCCGCCCTTGATCTCATTCTCGCTGTTGAACTTCTCCACCGTCTTGACCACCCGGTCCAGGGTCTTGGCCTTGTGGTTGTCGAGATAGACAAAGATCGGTGAAATGGTGCCGTCCTGGCTCGCGACCCCGGGAGGCATCTGCATCGCCAGGCTGTCTAAAGTCACCTGGCTGCGGGAGATCGTCCACCAGCGGAAGTTACCTTCGTTGTAGGCGGCGTTGAGCAGTTTCATGTAATTGACGATCGACTGGGTTGACTGCACTCCTTCCTGTTCCTCGAGCCGGGCCTGGAGATTGTCGGCGTCAACCAGGATGGGATACTTGCTGTTGCCTTCCCGCGGGGTCTCGAGCATCACCACGAAGAGGTCGCTGGTCGTCGAATAGTTGTTGACGATAAAAGCGTTGTCCTGGTTGTAGCGGGAATCGGGCCGCAGTTCGGGGGCTCCGCTGTCGAGATCGCCGATCTGCAGTCCCTGGCGATAATAAAAACCCCAGGACGCCGCCAGGGCAACCAGAATCAGAACATAAACCGCCCGCTTGCGATTGGCCAGGTGGGAAAGCATGGTCCAGAGCGGATGACGGCTCTTTTCCTCCTCCTGGTAAAGGAGTTCGATACTGCGCTTGCTGACCCCGAGGTAGGACATCAGCAGGGGCAGGCAGATCAGCATGCCCAGGATCAGGACCGGAAAACGGACCAGGGCGCCGACCGCCATGTCCCGCAGGACCCCGATATTGATCACGTAGAGGGTGGCGAAGCCGACCCCGTCGGTGACCAGGGCACAGAGGGCGGAAAGGTAGAGCAGGCGGAAGGTAAAGCGGGCGGCGTCAAACTTGTTGCGGCCGAGCATGGTCTGGTGCTTGATGCCGCTGATCATCTGGACCCCGTGACTGATGCCGACGGCGAAGACGAGAAAGGGCACCAGCATCGAATAGGGGTCGAGGCCATAGCCGAAAAGCTGGAGGATGCCGGCCTGCCAGATGACCGCCAGCAGGGCGCAGAGCACCGGCATGATGGTCGCCCGCAGGCAGCGGGTATAGATATAGAGCAGGACCATGGTCAGGACGATGGTAATCAGGAAGAAAAGTCCCATCGACGAAGCCCCGTCCATCAGGTCGCCGACCAGTTTGGCAAACCCGATGATGTGGATCTTGATCTTGTCGTTCTGATACTTGTCCCGGATCAGCTTTTCGAGTTCATGGGAAAATTTGTGGTAGTCGAGCTGCTTGCCGGTCTGGGGATTGATCTCCTGGAGAGGCACGACCACCATCGAGGATTTGAAATTGTTGGCCACCAGGCGGCCGATTTCGCCGGAACGCATGACGTTGCGGCGCAGCAGATCAATACTTTCCGGCGAGCCGTCATAGCTGTCCGGGATCACCGGGCCGCCGTCGAAGCCTTCCTCGGTAACCTCCCGCCAGCGGACGATCGGGGTCCAGAGGGATTTAAGCCCCGAACGCTCGACCCCGGGGATGAAGAAAACTTCGTCGGTGATCTTCTGCAGGGTTTTGAGATAATCGGGATCGAAGATATCGCCCCGGCTGTTTTCCACCGAGATCCAGAC
>WFRT01000288.1 GCA_015486445.1 Pseudomonadota bacterium
TCGGGCACGACCCGGACAACGTTCTCCCGGAGGCCGCCGCCGGTGATATGGGCCACCCCCTTTAAGTGAAAATCTCGGTGCAGGTTGAGAATGGTGCGGACATAGATCCGGGTCGGGCGAAGAAGTTCACCGGCCAGGGGCAGTTCGAGACCGGGCAGGATGCGGTCAAGCCCGTAGCCGCATTTTTCGAGCAGTACCCGCCGGGCCAGGGAGTAGCCGTTGCTGTGCAGCCCGCTTGACCCGATGCCGATGATCCGGTCACCCACCTTGATCTCGGAACCATCAATGAGCCGGGACTTGTCGACCACCCCGACCCCGAAACCGGCGACGTCGTACTCATTGTCGGGATAGAAGCCCGGCATCTCGGCGGTCTCTCCGCCAATCAGGGCACAGCCCGCTTCCTTGCAGCCTCGGGCGATGCCGGCGATGATCGCGGTCGCCTTTTCAACTTCCAGCCGGCCGGTGGCCAGGTAATCGAGAAAGAAAAGCGGCTCGGCCCCCTGGACAACGATGTCATTGACCACCATGGCTACCAGGTCGATGCCGATGGTGTCGTGCTTGTCGGCCAGGAAGGCAAGCTTGAGCTTGGTTCCGACCCCGTCGGTCGAAGAAACCAGAACCGGGTCGCGGAAGTTTTCGGTATGCAGGGAAAACAGGCCGCCAAAGCCGCCGATTTCGGTCAGGACCTCGGGCCGAAACGTGTTTTTAACCAGGGGAGCGATATTCTTGACCAGGCGGTTGCCGGCGGCGATATCGACCCCGGCATCCTTGTAGGTCAGCCCCTTTTCTTGATTGTCAACAGTCAAATTATCCATCCTCTCTTCCCGGTAACAGGTTGGCGCCGGCCGGAGGCCGCGGAAGTCAAACAAAGCAGTGGGTTAATTGTAGCCAATCACGGCTGTAAAATCAAACGTTATCGTAACTATTCAGCTAAATTCTATTTCCCCTCTTTCAGGAGGGGGCGGGGGTGAAAAGGGCCTCGAGCCGAGCCAGGGTACAGGCCACGGCCCCGCGCTGGCGGCGCATCGTGGCGGCAGCCCGCGCCCCTTCGCGGCGGGCCCATTCGGGGTCCTGCAGAAACCGGAGCAAAAGCTTTGCCAGGGCTTCGGCGTCGGCCACCGGCAGGCCGCCGCCCTGCTCGTCGAGACAGCGAAAGCCATCGCGAAAACTTGAAACATGGGGACCGTGAATCACGGCCCGGCCGCAGACCGCGCTTTCCAGGGGATTGTGGCCGCCGATCCCCGGCACCAGGGTGCCGCCGATCACCGCCAGGCCGCCCAGCGGGTAGAAGGCGGAAAGGTCTCCCAAGGTATCGAGGAACAGCACCCGGGGCAGGCGCGGCAAACGGGGCGGGAGCCGTTCCGCCTGCAAACGCGCAAAGGAGACAAAGTCGACCCCGCGTTTTGTCAGCCAGTCCGCGACCTCGGCAAAACGCTGCGGATGCCGCGGGGCCAGGACCAGACAGGTTTTTTCCCGCGGCCCGGTAAATTTCTCCAGGGCGTCTTCCCAGGCCGTCAGCAGCATCTCCTCCTCCCCGGGGTGGGTGGAGCCGGCCACCAGGACGAGGCTGTCGGGCGGCAGCAAATCCCGGTAGGCGTCCCGGGTCTGCGCCTCGAGTTCAACATCGAATTTCATGTTGCCGCAAAACACCACCCGCTCGGCCGGGGTTCCCAGAACCGTAAACCGACGGCCCGACTCTTCATCCTGGACCACGACCAGATCCGGCAGGGCAAACATCCGGCGGGTGAAAAAGGAAAAAAAGCGGTAGTTGGCGAAACTCTTCGGCGACAGCCGGGCATTGACCAGGGCTATCGGCAGGCCGTGATTTTTGGCGGCCCGCAGCAGGTTGGGCCAGAGTTCGGTTTCGGCAATCACCAGCCTGGCCGGCCGGTGAAACGAGAAAAACCGGCCCCAGGTCCAGAAGAAATCGAACGGCAGAAGCTGAACCCGGGCTGTGGGAAAGATCCGCGTTGCGGTTTCCCGCCCGGTAACCGTCATCGTCGTAACCAGGATTCTGTCGCCGGGATGGGACCTGAGCCAGGCCTGCACCAGCGGCGCCAGCATCCGAACCTCGCCGACCGAGGCGCCGTGAAACCAGGTGCCGCCGGCCGGGGATCTCGCCCCGGGAAAGCGCAAACCCAGGCGCTCGCCAAGCCCAGCCAGGCTGCCCTGGCGATGATACATGTAGACCAGGAGCAGGGGCCAGCCCAAAA
>WFRT01000289.1 GCA_015486445.1 Pseudomonadota bacterium
CCCTTACCCGCCCCCCCTGCCGTCCGACTACCAGTTGGTTCCCGAGGCGGAAATCAAGGCCCGGCTTGACCGGGCCCGGAAACATCTGGCCCGGGAAGAGCTGGACGGGCTGTTGATTCTGCAAAACATGGACCGGTATTATTTCACCGGCACCCTGCAGGACGGCATTCTCTGGCTGCCGGCCGCCGGCAGCCCGGTTTTCTGGGTGCGCCGCAGCCGGGCCCGGGCCCGCCAGGAAAGCCCGCTGCCCGACCTCCGCCCCCTGCCCGACCTGGGGTCGGGCCTGAAAAAGGAATTCGCCGCCGCGATCCCGAAGTCCGGCAAGCTCGGCTTCGAACTCGACACCCTGCCGGCCGGGCTCGCCGCCCGGCTTGAAAACCTGCTTCCCGAAACCTGCCGCATCGTTGACGGCTCCCCCCTGATCCGCCGCCTGAGAGCCCGTAAAAGCGCCTACGAAATCGAGCGCATCAGCCGGGCCGCCGTGATCATGGACGAGGTTCTCGACCAAGCCACAGGCCTTATCAATGACAAGATCACCGAATTCGAACTCCTGGCCGAACTGGATCTTGCCGCCCGGCGGCGCGGACACCTGGGAATCATCCGCATGCGGGGCTGGAACAGTGAAGTCCTGCTGGGCCATGTTCTCAGCGGCCCGGAAGGCACCCGGCGCGGCTACCTCGACGCCCCGACCAACGGCCTCGGCATAAGCCCGGCTTTCTCCCAGGGGGGCCGACGGGCCCGGCTGCAGGCCGGGGTCCCGGTAAGCCTCGACTTCATGGCCAATTATGACGGCTACATGGCGGACGTCACCCGGGTCTTCTGCCTCGGTAAGCCGCCGCCAGCTTTTCTCCGGGCGCACCAGGCCCTGCTCGATCTCAACCGGGAACTGGTCGCCAGCCTCAAACCGGGAACCATTGGGGAAGAGGTCTACGACCTGGCCCTGAAGCTGGCCCGCGAGCTGGGACTGGCCGAATTCTTCATGGGCTGCGGCGACGACCGGGCCGCTTTCGTCGGCCACGGCATCGGCCTCGAGGTCGACGAATTCCCCTTTCTCGCCCGCGGCAGCCGGATCGTACTGGAGCCCGGCATGATCGTCGCCCTGGAACCCAAGTTCATCCTGCCCCCCGGCCACCGGGCCCCCTCTCCCTGGTCCGACCTGACCCCGACCGTCATCCCGATCGAAAACACATATCTGATTAAAGACTCCGGCGCCGCCCCCCTCACCAGTTTCCCCGAACCACCCCGCCAGATTACAAATTAACCTAATGTTAAGACGAAGATTAAAAACGTCTAAAAAACTATTGACAAACAGCGGTTGAAATGATATCTCACCCCGATAATGGTAGTGGATTGCTGTCATTCAGGTTAAATTGAACAATTCTAGTTAGGATATTTTAATGGTTTTTTTGTGGTTGCCAGGGCTGTCAGAAACAGCGTATCTATCTGTCAGGAAAGGGGGTGAATCCAGGAATTCCCGGTGAGCTTCCACCTTAAATATGATTAAGTTAAGGAGTTCTCCGGTAAAAGATACGGCAGCCGCTGAAAAAGAAAAATTAATCGCCGGCGCGAGAGATCCGACTCCCGCACGGCTGCAAGGAGGCACCCGGTATTCCCCATAAGATTGCGACTGGACGGCAAATCACCTGACCGGCATTGGCATCACCCATCAGGAACCGGCCGACCGGCAGCGACCAGCGGGGTTGACGGGCGCATGAAACAGCAAGGTTCATTTCGTCAACAACTAGACCAAGGAGTTACTAGAAATGAAAAAGAGTTATCTCGCAATAATGGTGAGCGTGATTTTTATCCTCGCCTCGGTCGCCGTATCATTTGCCGGCTCGGCCGACGTCGTACCCGGGGTCAAAATTGGCGCCGGGACGGTGAAAGCGCACAAGGGCGTCGACCTGACCCTCTTCGGTAGCAACCGTTTCATCCCCACCTACTGCAAAAACATGAATGACTTTGACAGCAGCAAGCAGGACTGGACCACCCTGGATGAAGGTGGCTGGGGCGCCGGTTTCTTCGTCCGCAACGAACTGCGGCTGGGCTTTGCCGGCGTCGGCGAAAACTTCGGTTTCCGGGTCATCCTCGAAAACGACATCCACTATTCCAAAGCCAACGGCGACCGCAACACCTACGGCGACTACGGCCAGAAAACCTCCGACTTCGGCGGCGAATTCTCGGTTGAACGTTCGAAATTCTGGTACGACTTCTGCGGCGTCCGCTTCACCACCGGTTGGGACGTCACCTGGGCCGACCTCAAGACCGGTGGTCTCCTCTACGGCGACGACCATCCCTTCATCATGCTCTCCGGCAAGGCCGGCGACATGTTCGACTGGCAGCTCAACATGCTCCTGATCAACGACGCCGATGATCTCGAATATCCCGATCACACCCACATCGACCTGTCCGGCAAATACCGCGACGCCGACTGGTACGCCTACATCGCCAAGGCCAACTTCAAGGTTGCCGGCCTGACCATCAGCCCGTTTGCCTGCTTCAGCGACATGCGCAAGGGCGTTCAGGGCCACGGCAACTCCCAGGCCTACTACGGCGGTCTCGAAGTCTACGGCAAACATGGCATCCTTCAGCCCAGCTTCGAAATTGTCGGCGTTACCGGAACGATCAACGACGCCTACATGTCCGGCACCCCGCAGCAGGATGATTACGATATCAGCTCTTTTGCGGCCTTCGGCGCCCTCAAGTTCGCCCTGATGCCCGAATTCAACCCCTACATCGGTGGTTACTACGTTCAGGGTGACGACGACCCGACCGACGACGACGCCGAAGGTTTCGTCGGCATCACCAACATCACCCGCTACACCCCGACCTTCGGGATGGAAGGCGGCTACATGTACGAACACATCTACGGCCTGGGTTCTCCCCTGTACGCTCTGACCCCGGAACGGTTGGGTGGCAAGGCTGCCAGATACGGCGGTATCGGCGCCGGCGGTACCGGTGACAACCCCGGCCTCATCTACGTCGGCATGGGCGCCACCGGTAAGGTCAGCGAGATCAGCTACAAGGTTCAGACCGCCTACCTGTGGTTTGAGGAAAAACCCTATAAGAACGGCGACGAGATCAGCAATGACGAGATCGGCTGGACTGTCGACGCACAGGCCAAGTACGCTCTGAACAGCAACGTTTCTCTCTCCTACACCATCAGTGGACTGCTGCCCGATGACGGTGTCAAGGATCTCAAGGGCGATGACGACCTCGCCTGGATCACCCGCGCCGAACTGGTCTGGAAGTGGTAGAACACTTGCACCGGCAATAGCGCTGAAACAAAAAAAGCCCGGCTTTACCGCCGGGCTTTTTTTTTTGCCTTAAAAAGTGAACTTCCTGCCTCCCGGCCGGAGCAAAGAAAGCTTGACTAAACCGCCGACAAGTAATAGCATTACGGCTTTGTTCCAAGTACTCAAACTAAAACCTTTCAACCTTTACAGAATCGGCATTTCCTTATCTTTATGTTCTCTTTCCCCTGTCGCAAAACATTTTTCCCGGCCCTGATCCTGGCCCTGTGCGCCCTTTCCCTGAACCCCCTCTGCCCCTCTCAGGCCCGCGCCGTCGGCCCCTGGAACCCGCTGGCCGGGATTATCCGCCAGCAGCTCAACCCCGGCAATCGGCCGGCCGGTGAAGTTTCCCTGGTCCAGGGCGATGTCGCAATCATCCGTCTCTTTGCCCCGCTGCCGATCGGCACCACGCTGGCGGTCAAGGGTAACTCGCTGCCCGGCGTGCCCCCGGCCCTGCAGGACAACATCGCCCGGATCAAGCTGACCCAGGTTGCCGGGCTCCAGGCCCGGGGCACGATCCTGCCGGGCTCCCGACCGGTGCCGCCGAAAATCCCGCTCTTTCCCCTCGGACACAACCGGGTCTACCTCTACACCAACCTCGCCGCGCCGCAGAACCTGCGGCCCTTCTCGGACCTGGTGCGCACCCTGCAGGCCAATCGCATCGTCTATGCCATGAAAAACGCGGCCCAGCTGGCGGCCGGCGATGTCCCCGGAATCAGGCCCCTGATC
>WFRT01000290.1 GCA_015486445.1 Pseudomonadota bacterium
GATTCGGGAGTCACCGGTCCAAGAGCATTGTCAGGCAGTCTCACCGGGCCGGGCTGGGGGCGGCAAACAGGAAATAAACAATAAACGGCAGAAAGGAGGGCCGCAGATGCGCAGACACATTCTTGCAGGTTTTATTTTTTTGGGAGTGCTGCTGTTGCTGGCGGCGGCGGCTTCCGCCTTTACGGTAACGGTAGAGGACAACGTCCTGCTGCAGCGCTGGAGGAACAATGCGCCTAATCCCGGGGGCACTGCCCCGGAGGGCTGGTATGATTACATCGGCGGCGACGAATTTGACACCAGTCGGGCGGAGATCACCTATGCCGGTGACGACGTGACCATCACGTTCTTTACCAACTTCTCCGGGTTGGCGGGGGATAGCTATGGCATAGATCGGGGTTGGGATGATGACTATCTCTACCATGCCGCTGACCTGGCCCTGGACCTGGACGAGGACGGCTTCTTTGAAACCGGCATTGCCCTGGTGGGCCACTCGGCCCCGCCCGGGGATCCGCGACATCCCGACGGCATCCCCGGGGCCGATACCACTTTATTCCCTGACCCGGGAGATTTTATCCTGGGCGGAATCTACAACGCAACCGGCTGGTTTACCCCTGATGATATTCACCGGACCACCTCGTCGGTGGGCCAGAAATATGACCTCGGCGCGCCGAAGACCACGTACAGCTGGTTATACCAGGGAACGAAAATCGGTGACGCCGGGGTAGACTGGATGAAGGTGGGGGAGTCCTACGAGCTCGAGATCTTCCTTCGCGGGATCAATGACGGCGGCGAGTGGAATTCCTTCGATTTCCTCTGGGGAACCGCCACCTGTGGCAACGATGTCATCGCCGGCCATGCTGCAGTTCCCGAGCCGGCTACTTTTGTCCTTTTCGGCCTCGGTCTGCTGGGCCTGCTGGGCTACGGCTGGAAGCGCTCGCATAAGAGCTGAACTGGCTTTGACAAGGCTCTGTAGACAGCAAAAAAATCCCCCGGCCTTTTGACCGGGGGATTTTTTTTGCCCTTTTCTCCTGCCGGGGGTCGCAGCCGCCGAGGAGGCGAGATGAATACCGGGTGTCCCCCGGTCAACCAACCGGCAACCGGCTGCAGAAACCAAAAAGCCCCTCAGCGAATTGACGCTGAGGGGCTTTTATGATTGGCGCGCCCAGGATGATTCGAACACCCGACCTTCTGATCCGTAGTCAGACGCTCTATCCAGCTGAGCTATGGGCGCTTGTCTGTCGGTTTGCGGCGGTGGCGGAGAGAGAGGGATTCGAACCCTCGATGCAGGTTTCCCCACATACTCGCTTAGCAGGCGAGCGCCTTCAGCCGACTCGGCCATCTCTCCGGAAGGTTGAAATTTTCCCCGCTTTCCCGCTTCGAGCCGGGAAGAGAGGGTCGTTTACCAGATGGTGCGGCAAATGTCAAGCCCGGGTCGGTCGGGCCCGGTGAAGATGGCGGAGGGAGTAGGATTCGAACCCACGGAGCTTTCGCTCAACGGTTTTCAAGACCGCCGCCTTAAGCCACTCGGCCATCCCTCCCGGTTTCGTTATGCGCTAATCTTTTCCCGGCCGCCCAGGTAGGGACGCAGGGCTTCGGGAATGATGATCTCGCCGTCTTCGGTCTGGCAGTTTTCCAGGATCGCCACCAGGGTCCGGCCGACGGCCAGGCCGGAGCCGTTCAGGGTGTGGACGAAACGGGTTTTGCCGCCGGCCTTGGGCCGGTAGCGGATGTTGGCCCGGCGGGCCTGGAAGTCCTCGAAGTTGGAGCAGGAGGAGATCTCGCGGTAGACCCCCTGGCCCGGCAGCCAGACCTCGATGTCGTAGGTTTTGGCCGCCGAGAAGCCGAGGTCGCCGGTGCAGAGGTTGACCACCCGGTAGTGGAGGTTGAGCTTCTGGAGGACGGTTTCGGCGTTGTTGAGGAGCTTTTCCAGCTCCTCGTAGGAGCTTTCGGGCTCGGCGAACTTGACCAGTTCGACCTTGTTGAACTGGTGCTGGCGGATCAGGCCCCGGGTGTCGCGGCCGTAGGAGCCGGCCTCCTTGCGGAAGCACGGGGTGTAGGCGGCGAAGCAGCAGGGCAGCTCGCCCCGGCCGAGGATCTCGTTCTGGTAGATGTTGGTGACCGGGACCTCGGCCGTCGGGATCAGGTAGTAGTCGAGGCCCTCGAGCTTGAAGAGGTCGTCGGCGAACTTGGGCAGCTGCCCGGTGCCGGTCATCGAGGCCCGGTTGACGATAAAGGGCGGCAGGATTTCGGTGTAGCCGTGCGCGCCGGTATGGAGGTCGAGCATGAAGTTGATCAGGGCCCGTTCCAGCTTGGCGCCGAGATCGCGGTAGAGGGTGAACCGGGCCCCGGTAATCTTGGCGCCGCGCTCGAAATCGAGGATGTTGAGTTTCTCCCCGAGGTCCCAGTGGCTGGCCGGGGTGAAGGAGAAAGCGGGTTTTTCCCCCCATTCCCGGACGAAGCGGTTGTCCTCTTCGCTGCTGCCGACCGGGACGCTTGTATGCGGCAGGTTGGGGATCAGGTAGACGATTTCGTAAAGCTGGTTTTCGACCTCGGCGATTTCGGCGTCCAGTTCCTTGATGCGCCGGGAGATGTCGCGCATGGCGGCGATTTCGGCGCTGGCGTCGGCCTTGTCCCGCTTCATCCGGGCAATCTCCTCGGAACAGGTGTTGCGCCGGTTTTTCAGCCCCTCGACCTCGCCCAGCAGGGCCAGGCGGCGCTGGTCAAGAGCCTGGAAGGCGTCCAGATCGAGGGGGTTGTTGCGGGCCTTGAGCATGGTCCGGACGGCGTCGAGATTGTTGCGAATGTACTTGAGGTCGAGCATGGTTGATGAAAACTCCTGGCTGCGGCAGTTGCGCCCCGGCTGCGGCCGGGACCGCCCCGTCATGGGGCCGCTGATATACTATTTAGACACTCGTATTGTCAACTTTTTTGGTAACTATTCAGCCGAATACGGGGTCGGGCGTGGCTTTCCTTCGCTAAGCGTTAAGATTTCTGTTTTTCCAGCGCTCGCTTCGCCCGCATTGCAAAACTCGCTACGCTCAGACAGTTGCAATGCTTTATGGGCTCCCGCTCGCTGGGAAAAACGACGAAATCTTTCCGAAACCGCTCAGAAAAACCACCCCCGCCCCCTCCTGAAAGAGGGGAGATAAAATTTAGCCGAATAGTTACCTTTTTTGATGGTTTCGCGGGGTTTTGCCACCTTTAGAAACGGTAGATGTTCATGTAGTATTCCATCAGCATCCGGTAGGTGTTGAAAAACGAGGCGTTGAAACTGATCGCCTGGCGCATGATCTCGATCCAGGCCGGGCGGTCCCGGTAGTAGGTCGGGACGATCCGGGTTTCGAGCTTGTTGTAAAGATCCTCGGCGTCGAGCGCGTTGGCCTCGGGGCTGGGCCCCTCCTTGCAGGTCGGCGGCGGGCCGATGGCCCAGCCGGTCTTGTTTTCGATCCAGCCCTCGATCCACCAGCCGTCGAGGACGCTGAAATTGGGTACCCCGTTGTGGGCCGCCTTCATGCCGCTGGTGCCCGAGGCCTCGAGCGGCCGGGCCGGGGTGTTGAGCCAGAGATCGACCCCGGCCGTGAGCAGGGCGCCCAGGCTGATGTCATAGTTCTCCAGGTAGATGATCGTCACCGTCTCCTTAAGCTGCTGCCGGGCCCGGAAAATTTCGCGGATCAACTCCTTGCCGGGTTCGTCGTGGGGATGGGCCTTGCCCGCCATGACGATCTGCAGGGGGCCCTGCTCGCGGGTGATATGGTCGAGCCGCTCGGGGTCGGAAAAGAGCAGGGTGGCCCGCTTGTAGGGGGTGGCCCGGCGGGCGAACCCCAGGGTCAGGACCTTGGGGTCGAAAGTCACCCGGCAGTGTTTTTCGATATATTGGAAAAGCCGGCGCTTGACCGCCTGGTGGGCTTCGAACAGTTCGATGTCGGGGATCGCGATGGCGTTGCGCAGCAAGGCGTTGTCGCGGCGCCAGTCGGGCAGGTAGCGGTCGTAGAGCTGCTGGAACTCCGGCGCCGTCCAGCTCGGGGAGTGGACCCCGTTGGTGACCGATTTGATCGGGTAGCCGGGAAACATCCAGCGGCTGACCAGCTGGTGGCACTTGGAGACCGCGTTGGTGTGGCGGCAGAGATTGAGTGCCAGGGTGGTGAGGTTGAGATTGTCGGCTCCGGCGAATCTCTGCAAAACCTCTATCGGGATGAAGTCGCCGAGCAACTCTTCCACCAGTCCGTAGTCGAAGCGGTCGTGCCCGGCCGGGACCGGGGTGTGGGTCGTGAAGACACATTGCCGGCGGACGCTTTCGCTGTCCCAGACCTTGTCCGGATCCCAGGTCTCCTCGATCGGCCGCCGGTAGCGGTTTAAAAGCTCCAGGGTGAGCAGGGCGGCATGACCCTCGTTGAGGTGGTAGTTGAGGATCTTCCGGTAGCCCAGGAAATTGACCAGGCGCCGGCCCCCGATTCCGAGGATGATCTCCTGGCTCAGCCGGTAACGCCGGTCGCCGCCGTAGAGGCGGGCCGTCAGGCGGCGGTCTTCGGGGGTGTTTTCCGGCAGGTCGCTGTCGAGAAAAAACACCGGCACCCGGCCGCCTTCGAGGCCCTCGACGAGATAGAGCCAGGGGCGCAGGGCCACGGTCCGGCCGGCGATTTCGACGTTGATGGTGATTTCGCCAAGCTCGGTCAGCAGGTCGGCCGGGTTCCACTCCACCGCCTCCTCGGTCTGGTTGCCCTCGGCGTCAAGATGCTGGCGGAAGTAGCCTTCACGGTAGAGCAGGGTGACGGCGACGAAAGGCAGGTGGTGGTCGGCGGCGGCCTTGATCGTGTCGCCGGCCAGGACCCCGAGACCGCCGCTGTAGGTCGGCAGGTCGACGCGCAGGCCGATCTCCATGGAAAAATAGGCAATCCGCGGAGTTATGCCGTGAATAGTTGAATATATATCCTGGTTTTTCATGTTTTCCTGTGCCCGTGTGGGGGAATTTTGGCGGTTGAACATTTTTCACTTTACTTATAGTGTAAAAAAGCACTATAAGCCGGCGAAATGTCTTGAGTGATATCGTTCCCGTCCCCGGGGCGCCGCTGGTCCCGTACCCGGCCCGGGCGGGAAACAGCAAAAAACATAAAGGTTTTTGCCGGAAAAAGTAAAGGAAAATCTGTCTTGAAGGTTCCGACTCTTAAATTTGGGAACAAGCTTGTCGACACCCCGATTGTCCAGGGCGGCATGGCGGTCAAGGTTTCTACCTCGGAACTGGCCGTGGCCGTGGCCGAGCAGGGCGGGGTCGGCATTATCGGCGGCACCGGACTCAGCATGGAAGAGCTCCGTCAGCAGGTCCGCGAGGCGCGGGATGCGACCCGGGGGCTGCTGGGGGTCAATATCATGGTGGCGGCCCGGGAGTTCAAGGAAGCGGTAATGGTGGCCCTGAAGGAGAAGGTCGACGTCATCGTTGCCGGGGCCGGTTTTTCCCGGGATGTCTTTACCATCTGCCGGGAGTGGAAAACCCCGGTGATGACCATGGTCTCCTCGGTCAAGGTGGCCCGGCTGGCCGAACGGCTCGGGGCCGCCGCGGTGATTGTCGAGGGCTGTGATGCCGGCGGTCACCTCGGCACCGAAGAGAAGACCGCGGCCCTGATGCCGGCGATCTGCGAGGCGGTATCGATCCCGGTGATCGCCGCCGGCGGTTTCGCGGATGGTGAGGATATCGGCCGGATGCTGGAACTCGGAGCCGCCGGGGTGCAGCTCGGCACCCGTTTTCTGCTCAGTGAAGAGTGCACCGTGCACAAGAACTTCAAAAATCTCCTGCTCAATGCCAAGGCCTCCGACCTGGTCCGGATCATCTCCCCGGTCGGTCTGCCGGCCAACGCCATCAATACCCCGCTGGTGCAGAAACACCTGGCCGGGGATCCTGTGATACGTTCGACGGACTGCAACCGCTGCCTCAAGCACTGCAACCACAGTTTCTGCATTCTCAAGGCCCTGCTGGCCGCTTCCCAGGACGGGGACTACGAGCGCGGGCTGTTTTTCACCGGCAAGCGCTATACCGACATCAAGTCGGTCGAGCCGGTGAAGAAAATTTTTGCCGATCTCCTGCAGGGCGCCCGCGATTATCTCAGCCAGCCCTCGGGCCCGGTTCCGGGAGCCGGTTCGCAGCCGACTCCGGGTTGAGTCCGAGGGCGCGGTTGATGGCGCTAAGCAGCGGCCCCAGGCTTTCCGGCCGGGTGGCGGAAACGGTTACCGCCCGGTAGCGCTTTTCCAGCCAGCGCCGGGTTTCGCCGTCGACCAGGTCGATCTTGTTGGCGACCAGCAGGGTCGGGATCTGGTCGAGTTCGAGTTCGGCCAGGAGACGATTGACCGTGGCGACCTGGTATTCGGGGTCGCGGCTGGAATCGACGACGTGGAGCAGCAGGTCGGCCTCGGCCAGCTCCTCCAGGGTGGTGCGGAAGGCATCGAGGAGGTCGGCCGGCAGCCGCCGGATGAAACCGACCGTGTCGGTGACGATGATCTCCTTTTCCCGCGGCAGGCGCAGGCGGCGGCTGGTCGGATCGAGGGTGGCGAACGGCAGGTTTTCGGTAAACACCCGGCTTTCGGTCAGGGTGTTTAAGAGGGTTGACTTGCCGGCGTTGGTGTAGCCGACGATGGAAACCTGGGGCAGCTGGTTTCTTTTCCTCCTCTGCCTCGTGACGGCCCGGCTCCGGGCTGTTTTCTGCAGTCTTTTTTCCAGTTTTGAAATGCGTTCGCGGATTCGTCGCCGGTCGATCTCCAGGGTCGTTTCACCGGGGCCGCGGCTGCCGATGCCGCCGGTCAGGCGCGAAAGCGCCGTGGTCTTGTCGGAGATCCGCGGCAGGCGGTACTTGAGCTGGGCCAGCTCGACCTTGAGCCGGCCCTCGCGGCTGCGGGCCCGGCGGGCGAAGATGTCTAAGATCAGCAGGGTCCGGTCGATGATCTTGAGATCGGTTTCCCGGGCCAGGTGCTTGACCTGGGTCGGGCTCAGATCGTGGTCGAAAATCAGCAGGTCGACATTCTGGTCGAGCGAGGCGATAATGATCTCCTTGAGCTTGCCGGCGCCGATCGCGGTCTGCGGGTTGAGGCGGCGCTGCTGGGTGAAGCTGTCGACCACGGTGATCTCGGCGGCCCGGGCGAGTTCGGCCATCTCGTTGACCGAATCTTCGAGCCCCCGGACCGGGCCGGGTCCGACGCTGATGATGATCGCCCGCTGGCTCTCCCGGTCGTCGGTGAGGTGGGTGAAGCCGGTGGCGGAGGCGCTTTCCAGGGTGTGAAAAAGTTCGAGGCAGCAAAGTTCGATTTGGTCCAGGGGCCGGGCCGGGAGCTTTTTGATGCCGGGGCCGCCGCCCGGCCGCAGGTGGGCGATCTCCACCGTTACCGGCAGGCCGACGCTGTCGGTTCTGATGACCGCCATCAGGTCGAGCCGGAGGACCGTGAGATCGGTGATATCCTCGCGGTTGAGTCCGGTTTCGGCAAAGCTCGTATGCACGCAGCGCAGGCCCCGGAGGCGGCCGTGGCCCAGGCGGTAGCGGTGCAGTGAAGGAATGGTGATGGCCTGACTGTCGCCGACGATCACCATCTCGATGCGGCCGTGGCGGTTGAGCAGCAGGCCGAGCTGGCGGCCGGTGTCGGCGCTGAGCAGGCTGAGCTGGCGGGCCAGGCCGGTGCTGATGACTTCCTCCGGCTGGCAGTGCCGGCGGTAGAGTTTTAACAGTTGTTTTTTCTGGCGGGGCTTGAGCCCTTCGAGACGGCCGTAGAGTTCCATGTCGGAAACGTTAAGGGAAAAGGTATGAAAAGTCAACTTCGACCGTCCGACGGGGAAGCCGTCCGGGAGGCTTTTTCAAGCTTGTGGGAGGTTGTCTGCCGCCTGCGTTCCCCGGACGGCTGTCCCTGGGACCGGCAGCAGGACTTTGCTTCGATGCAGAGCCAGTTCCTCGAAGAGGTGTATGAATACATCGATGCCCTGGAGCGGGACGACGGCCCGGCCATGGCCGAGGAACTTGGCGACCTCTTTTTTCACCTGCTCTTTTTCTGCCGTCTCGGCGAAGATGGAGAGCGTTTTACCC
>WFRT01000291.1 GCA_015486445.1 Pseudomonadota bacterium
GGAGAAATGATGAAGAAAGGAAAATTCGATGTCTTGAATACCCGCGCTCCGCGGGTTGACGCCGTCATCAAGGCCACCGGCCAGGCCCGGTATGCCGCCGATCTCAAGCTCCCCGGACAGCTTTACGGGGCGATCCTGCAGAGTCCCTGCGCCCACGCCCGGATTCTCAATATCGACACTTCGAGGGCCCGGCGCCTGCCCGGGGTCAAGGCGGTGATCACCGCCGCCGATGTCGGCCTGACCCGCTACGGGGTCTCCCCGGCCCGCTACGACGAAACCCTGTTCGCCCACGACAAGGTGCGCTACGTCGGTGACGAGATCGCCGCCGTGGCCGCCGTCGATCCGGCCACCGCCCACGAGGCCCTGAAACTGATCCGGGTCGACTACGAGGAACTGCCGGAGGTGATGACCGTCGAGGAGGCCCTGGCCGAGGGCGCCCCGCAACTGCACGAAGAGTTCCCCGGCAACATCAATGCCGAGGTCCACCAGGAGTTCGGCGACGTGGCCTCAGCCTTCAAGGAGTGCGACTTCATCCACACCCACACCTTTGTCAACAAGCGCCAGGACGGCGGCTTCATCGAACCCCACTCCTGCATCGCCGAATACGACCACTCCGGCCGCCTGACCCTCTACACCTCGACCCAGGTCTCCCACTACGTCCAGCGCACGGTGGCCATGGTCACCGGGATCCCGGTGGGCCGGGTCCGGGTCGTGCGGCCCTGCGTCGGCGGCGGCTTCGGCCCCAAGTGCGAGGCCACGCCGCTCGAGATGAGCGCCTGTTTTCTCGCCATCAAAACCGGCCGGCCGGTGAAAGTCACCTACAGCCGCCGCCAGGTCTTTCTCCATTCCCGGGCCCGGCACCAGTTTTTCCATGAAATGACCACCGGTTTCAAGAAGGACGGCACGATCCTGGCGCTGGCCCACAAGTGCACCCTCGACGGCGGCGCCTATTCTTCCTTCGGCATCGCCACGGTCTACTACGCCGGCTCCCTGCTCGGGGCCCCCTACCGTCTGCCCAATATGAAATACGACGGGCTCAGGGTCTACACCAACAAGCCCGCCTGCGGGGCCCAGCGCGGCCACGGGGGAGTCGCGGCCCGGGCCTGCTTCGAACAGCAGCTCGATATCATCGCCGAGGAGCTGGGCATCGATCCCATAGAACTGCGGCTCAAGAACATCATGGAAACCGGGGATACGACCTGCAACGACCTGAACATGTCCTCCTTCGGCATGAAGGAGTGCATCGAGGCGGTCTATAAAGGCTCCACCTGGAAGAAAAAGAAAGGCAAACTGCCGGCCGGCAAGGGCATCGGCACGGCCTGCGGTTTTTTCGTTTCCGGGGCCGGCTACCCGATCTACCGTTCCGACACCTTCCATTCAACGGTCGAGATCAAGGTGGCCGAGGACGGGGGCACCGTGATCGTCCGCAGCGGCGTGGCCGAGATCGGCCAGGGGGCTGAAACCATGGTGGCGATGATTGCCGCCGAGGCCCTGGGGATTCCGCTGGCCGATGTCCGGGTCGACGCCGGGGATACCGACTACTCGGTCGATCTCGGGGCCTACTCCTCGCGCCAGACCCTGATGACCGGCCACGCCACCAAAGCGGCGGCCGAAAACGTCAAGGCCCAGATCCTGGCCGTGGTGGCCGAAAAGCTCGGGGTCGAGGTCGAAAGCCTCGACATCAAGCAGGGCTGTGTCAAGGTCCGGGGCCGCCGCAAGATCGACATCAAGCCATTCCGCGACTACTACCGCAAGGAGCACCGGGGCTGGTCGAACCTGCCCGACGGCGACGAACTGAGCTTCTGCGAGGCCGCCCGCATGGCCTTTCTTGAAAAGGGAACTATTGTTGGCATCGGCAAATACAAGCCCCCGATCCTGGGCGGCAAGTTCAAGGGGGCCGCGGTCGGCACCTCGCCGGCCTACGGGGGCTCGGCCCAGGTGGTCGAGGTCACCGTCGACCGCGCCACCGGCAAGATCACGGTTGACGACATGACCGATGCCCACGACTGCGGCCTGGCCATCAACCTGACCCAGGTCGAGGGACAGATGCAGGGGTCGTTGAGCATGGGGCTGGGCGAAGCCCTGTTCGAGGAGGTCAAGTTCGACGACCGGGGCCGGCTCGAAACCGCCTCGCTGGGCGAATACCGCCTGGCCACGGCGCTCGACATGCCCAACGTCAACACCATCGTGGTCGAGAGCAACGAGCCCAACGGTCCCTTCGGTGCCAAGGAGGTCGGGGAGGGGGCAATCATGCCCACGATCCCGGCCATTCTCAACGCCGTCTACGACGCTACCGGGGTCCGCATCAACGAATTGCCGCTGACCCCGGAACGGGTGCGGCTGGCGCTGGAGCAGGCCGCCAAAAAGAAAAAGGGCTGATGACCGCCGGGCCCACCCGCCAGACGGCGCCGGAGGTGATGGCCGCGGTGCGGGAGTTTGTCGCCGGCTCTTTTGCCGCGGTCGGCAACCGGCTGGTGCCCGTCCACCTGGAACGGACGGTTTTCTGGCTGCAAAAACTGGCCCCGGATGCCGGGCCGGCCCTGTTGATTGCCGCGCTCGCCCACGACATCGAGCGGGCTTTTCGCGAGGAGGAGGTCTACGCCCGGATGTTCGCTTCCGCCGACGCCTTTCGCGACCCCGCTTTTCTTGCCTACCACCAGCAGCGCAGTGCCAGGATCATCGGCAACTTTCTCGCCTCGATCGCCTGTCCCGATTCCCTGCGGGAGGAGGTCTGCCGCCTGGTTTCCCGCCACGAAGTCGGCGGCGACCCTGCAAGCGACCTGCTGAAAGACGCCGACAGCCTGAGTTTTTTCGAAAACAACGTTAAGCTTTTCGTCACCGTCAAAACCCGGGAATCGAGCCCGGCCAAGGTTCGGGCCAAGTTTGACTGGATGTTTCAGCGCCTGAGCCTGCCGGCCGCCCGCAAACTCTGCCGACCGCTTTACGAAGCGGCGCTGGCCCGCCTCGAAGAAAGCGGGGCCGGGGAAAAAGCGGAGGGCGACGAGGCCGGCAAGGGCAGCGGGGGAGGGGCAAAATGAAGCTGGCCATCTTTGATTTTGAGGGCACCCTGGTCGATTTCCAGTGGCAGTTGAAGGAGGCCCTGGCCGCGGTCCATCCCCGGCTGGAAGAGGTGATCGTCCGGGAAAATCTCGACCGCAAGTTCATCGCCGCGGCCGA
>WFRT01000292.1 GCA_015486445.1 Pseudomonadota bacterium
CAGTATCCCAACCCCACAGTGCGCTGGGTTATTTCCAACACCGACAATTCCGCCACCGGAGCAGGAACCTGGTTTGTCGCCAAAGAGGCCGTCGCCATTCCTTTAAACGATATCGGTTCCGCCTGGCAGTCTTATACTATCGAGCTCAAAGCAGACAATTTTTTTCTCTGGCCTTGGGGTACGGCGACCCCGCAAAGTTTTGCAGATGTCCTGAAAAACTGTAAATATATTGGCTTGACGCTTTACAGCAACGCTCCAGATAACCATAACTGGTCTTGGGGATCTGAAGGCACTTATTATATTTTGCCGGACTACGGGGCCTATGTTCCCACCTCCGGTTCCGCGGGCATCCTGGCTCTGGATAATTTTTCCGTGTATCGGCCAGGACAGTCTTTCGATGATTTCAACCTGGTTGACCAGACCCCGACCAGCCCGCTGGCCCAGCCCGACCCTTCTGATGATCATGCCAGGTATCTCTGCGGTTTCGGTAAGGACAGCGAGTTTACGATATTTTTCGAGGATCGCAAGGACGGCGGCCGGATAAAGTTTGTTCATACCGAGCACGGTCCCGGGTGCTTTCCCGAGCGGGCTACCGCAACCAATATCAACGATACCCATTTCCTGGTCAAGCCCTGGCCGATTTCCGTCAGCGGGGCCAGTTTTGCCTACCGGGCCTGGGCCTCGGTCGGCAACGACGAAGACCACCATTTCTATGTTGCCAACGATCTCGACAACTGGACCCTGGTTTCCACCTTCCAGATTCCCAATACACCCTCCCTGGGCAACGGCTACGGCTATGTTTATTACGGTTTCCACGACGTTATAAAGATAAACGGTACATACTATGCCTTTGCGGAAACCAATACCGGCCATACCGTGATCGTCCGGAGTTCAAACGGCGATGACCAATGGGAGGCCTTTGCCCACATGGGAGGCATCGGTGGCCAGTGTCCCCTGGGAACTCCATGGGGGGCTACGGGTTGGACCGGCCGGGGCAACTTCTTCGATCTCGGCAACGACCGGGGGATGGGCAAGCTCTATATCGATCCCCGGGATACAACCTTCTACCTGGCCATCAATACCGAGGCCAAAGCCAGCCTGCCGCCGGACCAGCTTGAGGCGGCCTTTATCAATCCTGACAACTGGACCTGGCGGGACGGTACCACCGGGGCTCCGACCGGTTCGGCCGCCATCGCCACGGCGACCAGCGGTCATGATCTCAAGGAGGGCTGGCTTCTGCCCCGTTCCCGGGTTACGCCCGATTGGACGATAATCTATGACGCCAACTTTCCGGCGGCCGGCACCGGCGGGAAAAACCTGGGATACTACGGGCCGGCCACCAACGATCTCGCGGTGACAAAGGAATTTATCACCGGCCCGCCCTATGTCGCCGGGGATACGGTGGAATACCGAATTAGGGTTACCAACCTGGGTAACAAGGAATCCACCAATATAATTCTGACCGATTTTTTTACCAACCAGGGCGATTTTGTCATCGAGGTTGACGAAAACCCGACGGGAGCCGGAATTGCCTGCAACTGTTCGGGAACTTCGCCCTGCAGTTGCAGCATCGACCGGCTGGGCAGGGATGAGTACGTGGTTTTCAAGGCCCGGGGAAAGATTGCCGCGGTGGGCAACTTCACCAACCTGGTTGAGGTGACGGCCGACCAGTTCGACTGCAACCTGCCCAACAACCGGTCCATGGTCAATGCCCGGGCGGAATCGCCGTCGGTGCCGACCCTGGGTGAAGCGGCAGCTTTCGGCCTGTTGCTGCTTTTGACGGTGGTCGCCCTGTATCGTCGTAATAAGGGCTTTACCATCGGTTGAACCGTGGTCCCGGGTGCTTGCTGGTCGTGGCCCGGCTTTTTAAAGCCGGGAGACGCAAGTTGCAGACGGAAAGCAAAAGTCATTAAAAAAGCCGTGGCCGCTTGCAGAGAGCGGCCACGGCTTTTACTTTTTTTCTGGAGCGGGATACGGGATTCGAACCCGCGACTTTCAGCTTGGGAAGCTGACACTCTACCAACTGAGTTAATCCCGCCGGTCAAGTTTTTCGCCCTGCGCAATTACAATGAAATCCCGCCTTTTGTCAATCTCTTTTTGCCTGATTTAGATTTTACTTCACAAAAACAACTATTTAGTGTATGGTAAACAACTGTTTTGTTTTTTTCGCGCGATAATTTCAGCTATTTTCCGGATGCTTGGCTCAAGTTATGGAAGAAACCTTGATAAAAGCTTGTGATATTTCCAGTCTGCGCCAGGTTGTGCCTGAGCTTTTTGAGCTGGATGCCGGGGAATGTGCCAGTCGGGAAAAGTGGCGGCGGGATCTTCTGGTTTTTCTCGATACTCTTTCCGGTGCCGCCCGAGAACGTCTGGTCGAAAGTGCTCCCGGTCAGGCCGCCCGGGCCGGCACCTGCGCGGCTATTTTAAGAACCATGTTCAACCCCGTTGCCGAACGTAAAGCAGGCTTCAGCGTGGTCCAGGCTTTGAAAGACCTGGTTTGCGGGATTGAACGTGATGATTTGCAGCCGGCTTTTTTTGCCGAACTGGTTCATCTCTTTGCCGGGGCCTGCGGCCGGGAAGGGGAGTATCCCGCAATTATCGATGGTGACCACGGGAGCAGCCAGCTTGAGGGCCGCGAGGCTGCCATCCAACGCTCGCGTCAGCTCGATGAACTGGTGCAGCGGGTTCAGGCTTTCGATTCCCGCTACGGTAACGGCCTGGTTTCCGAGAGTGTTGAACGCCGCTGCCGGCGGCGGCGGCGGATCCTTGATTTTTTCGCTGCTACCGAAGAGCAGTGGGGGGACTGGCACTGGCAGGTTGAACATGTCATCCAGGATATCGAAACCCTGGCGCAGTTGGTAGATCTTGCCCCGGAAGAGGCCGAGGCCGTAGCCCGGGCCCGGCGTCATCGTCTGCCTTTCGGGGTGACCCCCCACTATCTTTCCCTGATGGACGAGTTTACGGCAGGAACCGCCCCAGGCCAGCGGCGCGACGCCATTATCAGGGCCCAGGTTTTGCCGCCGACGGAGTATGTCGATGCGGTGGTTGCCACCCAGGCCCGGACCGATTATCACGTCGATCTCGATTTTATGCGGGAAAAGGACACTTCGCCGATTGACCTGATTACCCGCCGTTACCCCGCTATCTGTATCTTCAAGCCTTTCAACACCTGCCCCCAGATCTGTGTCTACTGCCAGCGTAACTGGGAGATCGCCGATGCGATGGCCGCCGATGCCCTGGCCCCCGAAGGTAAGATTGAGGCCGCGATCAACTGGATTGCCGAGCATCCGGCAATCCGCGAGGTTTTGATTACCGGCGGCGACCCGCTGGCCCTGGATGACGACACCCTGGAACAGATTATCGGGCGGGTGGCGGCAATTCCCACGGTCGAGCGCATTCGTATCGGAACCCGGACCCTGGTGACCATGCCGATGCGGATTACCGAACGCCTGGCCCGGTTTCTCGGTTCCCTGCGGCGGCCCGGGGAGTTGGAGGTTGTCGTCGTCACCCACATTGAGCACACCTATGAGCTGACTCCCGAGGTCGTCGCCGCGGTCGACCGGCTCCGGCGCCAGGGCATCGGGGTCTACAACCAGTTGGTGTTCACGTTTTTTGTTTCCCGTCGTTTCGAGGTCGCCAAGCTGCGTCGCACCTTGCGCCGAATCGGGATCGATTCCTACTACTCCTTCAACACCAAGGGCAAGCAGGAAACCTCCGCCTACCGGGTGCCGATCGCCCGCCTGCTCCAGGAACAGACCGAGGAAGCCCGCCTGGCCCCGGGCATCGAGCGTACCGACGAGGCGGTTTTCAACGTTCCCGGCCAGGGCAAGACCTATATCCGATCGACCCGCCAGCGCCGGGTCATCGGCCTGGCTCCCAACGGTTCCCGGATCTATGAATTTTTTCCCTGGGAAGAGGGCATTGTCCGGGTGCCTCCTCCATCCTACATCGCCCGCGACGTTCCCATTTACGACTACCTCGCAAGGCTTGAGGCGATAGGTGAAAAGCTCGAAGACTACGCTTCGATCTGGTACTACTATTGATGGCGTCGTAAAAACTCTTCATCTGCTGCGTTCCCCTCGCCGTGAGCGCAGCGAGGAAGTGCCCTTGGGGTGCAACCTTCGTCACTGCGGCGTACTGTATGTACGCCTCATTCCTCAGGTTTCGGGCGCCTTGCGCCCAACGGAAGTGCCCTTGGGGTGCATATGAAGCTTTTTACTTAGCCATCGAATATTTTGACATTTTACGAGTTTGTCACTATTAATCAGGTTTCGTCCGGTTGGAACGTTGCCGGAATGCCCGGGCTGTAGACCTTGCCCCGGACCCTGCCGATCATTGATCCGTAAAACCCCGCCGCCGAAACGGGCGGTGAATTTATCGTTGGAGCGCTGTCTTGCGGGTTACGGTTAAATTTTTCGCCGGTTTCAGAGAAGGGCGTTTCAAGTCCCGGGAGATTGAGTTTCCCGGCCCGCCGACCGTGGCCGCGATACTGGAACGTTATGCCATTTCCCCGGATGCGGTCGGAGTTGTGCTTTGCAACGGCCGTCATGTCGATTTTTCCCACCGGCTTGCAGACGGCGAAACCTGTTCCATCTTCCCCAAGGTCGGCGGCGGATGAGCGATCGGGATATTTTTGCTGGCGGTGCTTTACCGGCCCGGCCCGGCCGGGTACCAGGCCGGGTAAAAGAAAAGCTCGAAATCTTTCTTCGCTCCGAGGCCGTTGAAGACGGGCTGGTACCCCTGGCCGCCACCCGGGCCGTGGCCGGTCGCTTTTCTCTTTCCCTGTCCGCGGTCGAAAGGTTTGTGCTTAAGATCGGTCTTTTCCCGCTCCGCTATCGGCGGCAGCGCGGATTGTTCGGGACCCGGGGGCAGCTGCGCCTGCTCCGGGCCCGGGTCGGCGTGATTGGCTGCGGAGGGCTTGGCGGAGCGATTTTTGAGATGCTGGTCCGGGCCGGGACGGGAACCATCCTGGCCGTCGATTTTGACATTTTCTCCGAATCCAACCTGAATCGCCAGGCCCTCTGCTCGGTTGAGGGACTCGGTCGCCCCAAGGCCGAGGTCGCCCGGCAGCGGGCTTTGAGTCTCAACCCGGCGGTCGAAGTCATCCCGCTGGTTATGCCGTTCCAGGAACCGGCGGCCCGGCAACGGCTTGCGGGTTGTGATCTTGTTTTTGACGGGCTTGATTCAATTCCGGCCCGCCTGGAACTGGCCGCTTTCTGCGCCGCATCAGATCTTTACCTGGTCCACGGCGCGGTGGCCGGCTGGTGCGGCCAGACTGCCGTGATTCCCCCCGGCGGCAATCGCCTGGCCGAATTCTATCCCGCCGGAAAAGCTTCCCCCGATAATCCCGAACCGGTCAACCTTGCCCCCACGGTCAACGCCGTCGCCGCCTTCCAGGTTGCCGCCGGCCTGCGTTTCCTGCTGGGCGACCAGGCCCCGGACTCTCTTTCCGGCGGGGCCTTTCTCGATCTTTCCGGTCCCGAACTGGAGACCTGGTCTTGAAATCATTCCTCAGGCAGGCCTTCACCCCGCAGATGCTGGTTTGCTTTCTGATGGGATTTTCCTGCGGCCTGCCCCTGCTGTTGACGATTACCGTTCTCCAGGCCCGGATGCAGGAAGTCGGGGTCGACATCAAGGTTATCGGGCTTTTTTCCCTGGTCGGCCTGCCCTATACCCTGAAGTTTCTCTGGGCCCCGGTGATGGACCGCTACACCCTGCCGCTGCTCGGCCGGCGCCGGGGCTGGCTGCTGCTTTTCCAACTCCTGCTGACCCTGGCAATCGCCGGGCTGGGGCTGGTCAATCCGAAGGTCGATCCCGCCCTCTGCGCCCTGGTCGCCGCTTTTGTCACCTTCTTTTCCGCCTCCCAGGACATTGTCGTCGACGCCTACCGGCGCGAGGATCTGACCGACCGCGAACTGGGACTCGGCTCCTCTCTCTACGTCAACGGCTACCGGGTGGGGATGCTGGCGGCGGGTTCCGGTGGGCTGATCCTGGCCGACCACATCCCCTTCGACCGGGTCTACCTGGTGATGGCGGGATTGATGCTGGTCGGCATCCTGACCACCTTGAAGGCCCGCGAACCGGCCCTGGAAAAGGGCACCCCGACCACCTTCGGGGAAGCGGTGATCGGTCCTTTTGTCGACTATTTCAGCCGTCCCGGGGCCCTTCTGCTCCTGCTTTTCATTCTTTTCTACAAGATCGGCGACCAGATGGCGACGACCATGACGATGCCGTTCTATCTCGAGCTGGGATTTACGAAAACCGAGATCGGTACGGTGGTCAAACTCTTCGGCTTCTGGGCCACGATCTCCGGCGGCCTGGTCGGCGGGGTGCTGATGCTGCGCCTGGGGATCTACCGCTCTCTCTGGATTTTCGGCATTCTCCAGGGGATCGCGACCCTGGGCTTTGCCGTGCTCGCCCATTACGGGGAACCCTCACTGCCGGGCCTGGCCGCGGTGATCGCCGGGGAAAACTTTTCCGGCGGCATGGGCACCGCCGCCTACGTCGCTTTCATGGCGGCCCTGAC
>WFRT01000293.1 GCA_015486445.1 Pseudomonadota bacterium
ATTCAACTGGCGGTTCTGGTCGACCGCGGCTGCCGGGAACTGCCGATTGCCGCCGATTATGTCGGTCTCGAGATTCCGGCTTCGCCGGACGACAAGGTCATGGTCCGGGTCGAAGAGAGCGATGGTTTCGATGCGGTTGCCGTGGGCCCGCGCCGGCCGGGGGCGGGGGAGTAGCGAAATGGCTTTTGCACGCAAGGATCTGCTCGGCACCCGGGATTTGACGGCGGAAGAGATCCGCACCCTGCTTGCAAGTGCCGCCTCTTTTCGGGAAATTGCCGAACGGCCCTTGAAAAAGGTTCCGGCCCTGCGCGGCAAGACCGTGGTCAACCTCTTCTTCGAACCCAGCACCCGGACCCGGACTTCGTTCGAGATCGCGGCCAAGCGGCTGAGCGCCGATGCCGTCAACATGAGCGCTTCGACCTCGAGCCTGGTCAAGGGTGAAAGCCTGCTCGATACGGTAGACAATATCCAGGCCATGGCTCCCGACATCATTGTCGTGCGCCATCGCCATGTCGGGGCCGCCCACCTGATTGCCGGCCGCATCAAGGCTTCCGTGGTCAACGCCGGAGACGGGGCCAACGAACACCCGACCCAGGCGCTGCTCGATCTCTTGACGATCTCACAGCATAAGGAACTGGGCCCCGGCCTGGAGGTCGCGATTATCGGCGATATCGCTCACAGCCGCGTGGCCCGCTCCAATCTCTGGGCCCTGACCACGCTCGGGGTCAAGGTCAGGATCTGCGCGCCGCCGACCATGCTGCCCCGGGGCATTGAAAAACTTGCCGGGATCAGGGTCTGCCGGCGGCCCGAGGAGGCCCTGGAGGGGGTCGATGTCATCATGATGCTGCGTATCCAGCTCGAACGCCAGGACAAGCTGCTTTTCCCCTCGGTCCGCGACTACGCTGCCGTATTCGGGCTCAACCGCAGCCGCCTGGCCCGGGCCCGGCCCGATGCCATTATCATGCATCCCGGCCCGATGAACCGCGGGGTCGAGATTACGTCGGAGGTGGCCGACAGCGAACGGGCCGTGATTCTGAACCAGGTCAGCAACGGTGTGGCCCTCAGAATGGCGGTGCTTTTTCTCCTCGGCGGCCAGGGAGGCGGCGGCAATGAGTAAAAAGATGGAAGGTTCACTGCTTTTGCGAAACGGTCGCCTGCTCGATCCCGAAAGCGGCCGCGACGGCCGCTTCGACATCCTGGTCGAAGAGGGGCGTATTTGCCGGGTGGCCCCGCGGCTTGAAGGCCCGGCCGATCGGGTCATCGATCTTTCCGGCCTCTGGATAATGCCGGGGGCGATCGATCTGCACGTCCATCTGCGTGAGCCCGGTTTCGAGTATAAGGAGACGATTCTCACCGGGGCCCGGGCCGCGGCGGCCGGAGGTTTTACCTCGATTGCCTGCATGGCCAACACCAGCCCGGTCAACGATAATGCCGCGGTCACCCGTTTCATCCTCGAACAGGCGGCCGCGGCGCCGGTCAAGGTTCTGCCGATTGCCGCGATCAGCCGGGAGATGCGGGGAGAAACCCTGGTCGAGATGGGTGATCTGGTGGCGGCCGGGGCGGCGGCCTTTTCCGACGACGGCCGCACCGTGCCCAACTCCAAGCTCCTGCGCCATGCCATGGAGTACGCCGCGCTTTTCGACCGGCGGCTTTTTTGCCACTGCCAGGACAACGCGCTTTTTGCCGACGGCGTGGTGCACGAGGGCCTGCTGGCCGCGGCCCACGGCCTAGCCGGGATTCCCTCCCTGGCCGAGGAGATCGACATTGCCCGGACCATCATGCTGGCCGAATATCTTGGCCTGCCGGTCCACATCTGTCATCTGAGCACCCGGGGCGGGGTTGAACTGGTCCGGGCCGCGAAGGAACGCGGAGTCGCGGTTACGGCCGAGGTTACCCCGCATCATCTTTTTCTCGATGAAAGGGCGGTGGCCGATCTTGACTACGCCGGTGAAATCGTGGAGGGTTTCCGGCCGGAGCCGCGGCGTTACAATACCAATACCAAGATGAGCCCGCCGCTCAGATCCGCCGAGGATGTCGAAGCGGTGCGCCAGGGCCTGGCGGCCGGGGTCATCGATGCCGTGGCCACCGACCATGCCCCGCACGAGGCCACCGAAAAGGCGGTTGAATACGATCTTGCCCCCTTCGGGGTGGTGGGCCTGGAAACCGCGCTCGGATTGGTGCTGCGCCTGGTCGCGGAAGGTCTGCTGAGCCCGCTCCGGATGGCCGGGGTTTTGAGCCTGGAGCCGGCCCGGATTCTCGGCCTTGCCGACCGGGGCCGGGTGGTGGAAGGGGCGGCCGCCGATTTCACGGTTATCGACCCGGAACGGGAATGGGTGGTCGACCCCGAAAGCTTTCGCTCCCGATCCCGCAACACCCCGTTTGCCGGCTGGCGCCTGCCGGGCCGGGCCGTCAAGACGATTGTCGACGGGCGGGTGGTGTTTGAATAGGCGGCCGTCTTTGGCGGCCGCCTTAAAATTTATCCGGAAAAGAGAATGAGATGAGTCCTGAGATGATCGAGCGGGGAGCCCGGGCGGTTTTGCTGCTGGCCGATGGCACCCTTTTTTCCGGCCGGGCCTTCGGGGCCGGTGGCGAGGTTGCGGCCGAGGTGGTTTTCAACACCAGCCTGACCGGCTACCAGGAGGTTTTGAGCGACCCTTCCTACTACGGCCAGATGGTTTTAATGACCTATCCCCACATCGGCAACTACGGGGTCAACGACGAGGATGTCGAGTCGCGGCGCTGTTTCCTGTCGGCCTTCATTGTCAAGGAGTATTGCGACTACCCCAGCAGTTGGCGGAGCCGGGGCGAGATGGCCGAAATCCTGGCGCGGGACGGAGTCATCGGACTCGAGGGGGTCGATACCCGGGCCCTTACCCGTCATATCCGCACGGCCGGGGCGATGCCGGCGATTATCAGCACCGAGGATTTTGACCCCGTCTCCCTGATGGCCAAGCTCAAACGCTGGCCGGGGATTGTCGGGGTCAACCTGGTGGACGGCGTGACGGCGGACAAACCCTACGGCTGGCGCCAGAAAACCTGGGACCTGGAAAAGGGCTACAGCGACGCGGAGCAGGATGACTGCCGGGTCGTGGTCTACGATTTTGGGATCAAGTACAATATCCTGCGGCTGCTCAGGGAGGTGGGTTGCGAGGTGACGGTGGTTCCGGCCTCGACCCCGGCCGAAGAGATCCTGGCCCGGCGGCCGGACGGGCTTTTTCTATCCAACGGCCCCGGCGACCCGGCCGCCCTGGGCGGGATTGTCGGCGAAGTGGAAAAGCTGGTCGGCCGCCTGCCGATCTGCGGCATCTGCCTGGGTCACCAGATCCTGGGGCAGGCCCTGGGCGGCAAAACCTTCAAGCTCAAATTCGGCCACCACGGCAGCAACCATCCGGTTATGGACCTGACCACCGGCGAAGTTGAAATCACTTCACAGAATCACGGTTTCTGTGTTGATACCGATTCCCTGGGCGGGGCGGTCGAGGTCACCCATGTCAACTTAAACGACCAGACCGTCGAGGGCC
>WFRT01000294.1 GCA_015486445.1 Pseudomonadota bacterium
CCTGGGCCGCGGCGGGGAACTCGAATATGGCCTGGCTTACAAAGAAGCCGCCGGTCGTCGGCTGGACTTGTTGCCGGCGGCGGAATTTATCCGGCGCCACCCGGGGAAAGTTATCCTGGTCGCGAGGATGGAAAAATTTGACCGCTGGCGCCAACACCTGCCGCGGCCGCTTTCTATAATCAATAATGGCGATCAGGGGTATTGCATCTGGAGATTTTAAGGCGGTGTTGCGTCCTGTAGCGGAAAGTCTGGCGGGAGGTTGCCGGATTGCTTGTTGGCCCCGATGGCTTTTGTGCCGTCGGGGCCTTTTGCTTTCCGGTCAGGCGCTCAGCCCCTTTTCAGGAGGGCGATGAACCGCTCTCCGGCTTGGTCCAGGGGGCCGTCGTTGGAGATGATGTGAAAATGGCTGGCTTCGGTGGCGGGCAGTTCGAAGCGGGAGTCTTCGCAGGCCAGTCTTGCGGCCAGTTCCCGGGGCTTGTCGCGCCGGCGCGACTCAAGTCGCAGGCGGCGCCGGTGGGGTGCGGTTTTAACCAGCACGGCAACCAGCTCCGGGTATCGCTCACGGGCGGCGGCCAGGTAGCGGCGGGAGCCGTTGATGATGACGTCACGGCCCCGGGCCAGGCAGCTGTCGATCTCCCGGCCGATCCCGTAACTGCAGTTGTAGCTCTTCCAGGCCATCGCCAGGAGGCCGCTTCGTTCCAGCCGGGAAAATTCCCTGCTGCTGACCGGTTTGTCATGCCGCCCGGCTTCACTGCCGGCCCGGGTAAGGTAACGCCGGGCCACGGTGAAGTTCGTTTCCGGGCCGGAGTGGGCCAGCGCATAATCGATCAGGCTGTCCTTGCCGGCCCCGGAGGCGCCCATCAGGTAGATGATGCGCCCGGCTGCTGTCGGGCGGTTTTTTTCGGGCATGATTATGGCGGCTCCGTCAAAAGCTTTGTCAGCCGTTTCGGCAATTGATTTTTCCGGCCCTTCACATAGCATGAAAACTTATAAAAATAAATGTTTTCAACGGCTTGATACTTTTCTTACCAGGCTCCGGGCAGTCCGCGGGTAAAATTGTCAAGGAGATATGCATTTTCAGCTATGAATTCCGCATTAGCGGTAATGATTTTGTTGGTATTGGGACCGGAGATTCGCTATAGAGGAAAGTGTTGAAGCCTGTTTTCTGGGTGAATAAAGATAGTGCGGACGTAACTATTCAGCTAAATTCTATCTCCTCTCTTTCAGGGAGGGGGAGGGGGTGGTTTTCTGAGCGGTTTCGGGAAGATTTCGTCGTTTTTCCCAGCGAGCGGGAGCCCATAAGCATTGCAACTGTCTGAGCGTAGCGAGTTTTGCAATGCGGGCGTAGCGAGCGCTGGAAAAACAGAAATCTTAACGCCTAGCGAAGAAAAGCCGCGCCCGACCCCGTATTCGGCTGAATAGTTACGTGCGGACAAGGGATTTTCATGTCATTTTTCTGCTGGAAATGTAACCGCGAGATGCCGGATGGATTAAGCGAGTGTCCGCACTGCGGGGCCCCGGTCGACAAGACGGTGGTCGGCAACATGGAGACCATGGTCGACAGTGACGAGGCCCGGATTCAGATTGTTGCCGGGGTCACGGTTGCCGGCCGCTACCGGATCAAGCGCGAGATCGGCCGCGGCGGAATGGGGATTGTCTATCTCGCTTTCGATAAAACCCTGGAGCGCGAGATCGTGCTCAAAGTCATCCCTTATGAACTCTGCCAGGACCCCCGGGCGGTCAAAAACCTTAAACGCGAAACCAATATCGCCCTAGGGTTGAGCCATCCCAACATCGTTAGGATTCACAACCTCGAAACCTGGGAGGGGCAGGCCTTTGTAACGATGGAGTATGTCGCCGGCGGCACCCTGGCCCATCTTCTCGATCAGCACGGCGGCGCTTTGCCTCTGGCTCAAGCGTTACCCCGGATCAAGGATATTGCCGCAGCCTTAGACTACGCCCATACCCGCAAGCCCCCGGTTATCCATCGCGACTTAAAACCCTTAAATATCCTGATCACCACCGATGGTCATGCCAAGATCGCCGATTACGGCCTGGCCCACGCCTTGAAGGATACGGCGCCCCGGATTTCGATGTCGCCGACGGCCGGGACTTTAGCCTACATGGCCCCGGAACAGCTTCGCGGCCGCGGCATCGGCCCGGCGACCGATATCTACGCTTTCGCCTGCCTCATCTGCGAAATGCTTTCCGGCGAGCCCCCGTTTGTCACCGGCGATCTGCGCTGGCAGATTATCCATGAAGAGCCCGAATTAAGCCCCGAGCTTTCCGCCCCGGTGAAAGATGTTCTCTTAAGAGCCCTCGCCAAAGACCCGGCGAGGCGCCCGGCCACGGCCGGAGCCCTGGTC
>WFRT01000295.1 GCA_015486445.1 Pseudomonadota bacterium
GACAGTTGCAATGCTTATGGGCTCCGGCTCGCTGGGAAAAACAACGAAATCTTTCCGAAACCGCTCAGAAAAACCACCCCCGCCCCCTCCTGAAAGAGGGGAAACAAAATTTAGCTGAATAGTTACCTTGATTTTTCGGGAAAGGTGGAACGTGAAGAGACTCTTTTCCGCCGGCCGGCTGATTCGTTTTCCGCCCGGGGCTGCTTGTCGACAGTTAGGTAGGGAAAATTTTCCCACCGGGTCGGAATGGATCAGCTATTGCCTGCTTATCCGGCTTATAAGGGTTGTCGAGATCGAGGTCGGCCGCCTGGGATTTTTTATTTTTCCCGCCGGTAACTACATCTATACCGGCAGCGCGAAGAAGAATATCCGGGCCCGGGTCAACCGCCACCTACGCCGCGAAAAGCGGCTGCGCTGGCATATCGACTACCTGCTTACGGCCGCCGGCGTCGAGGTCGAGGCGGTCCTGCTGTCGGCTCGCCCCGAATGTGAACTGGTGGCCCTGGGCGGCGGGGAAATCGTGGTGCCGGGGTTTGGGGCTTCCGACTGCCGGGCCGGCTGCGGCAGTCATCTGCGGCGCTTGACGAACTCGTAGCCGATTTCTCTTGACAACCTTTTAGCGATTGTATACAGTCGCCCCAAATCAGGTTTTACCACACCTTTCCAGACTCTGTTTCAGGGGCCGGGAAAAGGATGAATTTTTCTCCGGGAAAAGAGTTGACAAGGACCAGGGTATACAGTATGCAATGGCTCTGGCCGGATTGTTCTTCAATGGGTGGGAAGTGCCGATGCGTGAAATAGATGTTACCCGGATAAGCGATGTCGTAGCCCGGCTCTGCATGGAGGCCAATTACTATCTTGGCGAAGATATGCTGGCCGCCATCGATCGGGCGGCGGCCGGCGAAGAGTCTCCGACCGGCCGGGGAATCCTCGAACAGCTCAAGGAGAACGCCGCGATCGCGGCCCGCGACCGGATGCCGATCTGCCAGGATACCGGCCTGGCCGTGGTTTTTGTCGAGGTCGGCCAGGAGGTGGTTCTGACCGGCGGCGATCTCGAGACAGCCATCAACGCCGGGGTCCGCCGGGGCTATGAAGAGGGCTACCTGCGCAAATCCACCTGCCATCCCTTCACCCGGGCCAACTGCGGCGACAACACCCCGGCTATCATTCACTACCGCCTGGTGTCCGGAGACGGATTGCGAATCATTGTCGCGCCCAAGGGCGGTGGCAGTGAAAACATGTCCAAGGTGGTGATGCTCAAACCCGCCGACGGCATTGCCGAGGTCAAGCGCCAGGTTGTCGAATGGGTCAAACAGGCCGGCGGCAACCCGTGCCCGCCGACGACGGTCGGCGTGGGGATCGGCGGCAATTTTGAAAGATCGGCGATTCTCGCCAAGGAGGCCCTGCTGCGGGAGGTGGGCAGTCCCAATCCCGATCCCGAACTCCAGGCTCTGGAAGATGAATTGCTGGAAGAGATCAACAAACTGGGGCTCGGCCCCCAGGGCCTTGGCGGCCGGACCACCAGCTTCGCGGTTCATGTCAAGATGCAGCCCTGTCATATCGCCAGCCTGCCGGTTGCCATCAATATCCAGTGCCATGCCGCCCGGCACAAGGAGGCGACGCTCTGATGGAAAACGTAATTCGCCTGGCCCCTCCCTTGAATGATGAAATTGTCGCCACCCTGAAAGCCGGCGACCGGGTGCTGATCAGCGGCACCATATATACCGGCCGTGACGCGGCCCACAAGCGCCTGGTCGAACTTCTCGACCGGGGCGAAAAGCTTCCCATCCCGATCCGGGGCGAAATCATCTTTTTTGTCGGTCCGACCCCGCCGCCGCCGGGCCGGGCCATCGGCGCCGCCGGACCGACGACCAGTTACCGGATGGACCCTTATTCCCCCCGGCTGCTGGCCGAAGGCCTGAAGGGGATGATCGGCAAGGGAGCCCGCAACCAAGAGGTGCGTGAAGCTATCTGCCGGTACAAGGGGGTGTATTTCGCGGCGGTCGGCGGCTGCGGCGCCCTGCTTTCCCAGCGCATCAAGGAGGCCGAGGTCGTGGCCTATGACGATCTCGGTCCCGAGGCCATCCGGCGGCTTCGGGTCGAGGATTTTCCGGTCGTGGTGGTAAACGATATTTACGGCGGCGACCTCTACGAGATCGGGGTGTCCCGCTACCGTAAATCGTAAGCTTCATTTTCCCCAAAAGAGCGGTGGCTTACCACACGCCCATAAACCTTACATAAGGGTCATTTATGAAAAGCATCATTTCTTCTTCCGGGATCAACAGTGATTTTGTCAACCGGGTGGCGGAGATCAGCGGCGAGAATTTTTTCAACTGTTACCAGTGCGGCAACTGTTCGGCCGGCTGCCCCTCGGTTGACGAGATGGACCTGATGCCGAGCCAGGTGGTGCGCTATCTCCAGCTCGGCCTGGTCGACGAGGTCAAGAATTGCAAATCGATGTGGGTCTGCGCGGCCTGCACGATGTGCCATGCCCGCTGCCCCAAGGGGGTGGACATTTCCAAGATTATGGAGGCCTTGAGGGTCATGCGCCTGCGCGAGGTCGACGCCCAGCCCCGGGTTGACATCACCGATTTCAGTAAAGACTACCTGGAAAGAGCGCCCCAGATCGCCATGATCAGCGGCTTCCGCAAGTTTCTGCCGCTGTAGGCCGCGTAAAGAACCTCACTAAATATCAATTCCAAGGTTGACAAACTCGTAAAAAGTCAAAATATTCGATGGCTAAGTAAAAAGCTTCATATGCAAGGCGCCCGAAACCTGAGGAATGAGGCGTACATACAGTACGCCGCAGTGACGAAGGTTGCACCCCAAGGGCAC
>WFRT01000296.1 GCA_015486445.1 Pseudomonadota bacterium
ACTTCCAGCGCCTTACGATCCGGCGCCCTTTGCCCGGCTGTCGCCGCTTTTTCTCGAAGAGCATCACTGCTTTCCCCTGGCCGTAGAAGAGGAGCGGGGAGCGGTGCGGGTGGTGGTCAACGATCCCTACGACTACCTGGTGTCCGAAACCTTCAGGCGTTTCTTTCCCGGCCTGCGGGTCGAGCTTCTCCTGGCTCGGGAGGAAAAGATCAGCGGCTGGATCCGGGAGCACTTTCAGCCCGCCGGGGCCGATTCCGGCGATGGTGAAAATGAGGCCGGCGAGGAAGTCATGGCCCTGGCCGGGGCGGTCGAAAGCGTCGACCATCTGCGCGATTTGGCCTCCGAGGCCCCGGTCATCAAGCTGGTCAACCAGTTTCTCACCCGGGCCGTCGAAGAGGGGGCCAGCGATATCCACATTGAACCCCGGGCCGAAAGTCTCCAGGTCCGCTTCCGGGTCGACGGCGTCCTGCGCGAGCACGCCACGCCCCAGAAATATTTCCAGGCCCCGATCATCTCCCGGATCAAGATCATGGCCCGGATGGACATTGCCGAGCGCCGCCTGCCCCAGGACGGCCGCATCCGCATCAAGATCGCCGGCAAAGACATCGATCTCCGGGTCTCCTGCCTGCCCACGGTCTACGGCGAGAGCGTGGTCATGCGGATTCTCGACCGCAGCAGCATCTCCTTTTCTCTCGGCAGCCTCGGTTTCCCCGACGCAGAGCTGCGCCGCTTCGAAGAGCTGATCCGGCTGCCCTACGGCATTCTCCTGGTCACCGGGCCGACCGGCAGCGGCAAAACCACGACCCTCTACGCCGCCCTGAACACGATCAACTCGGTCGACAAGAAGATCATCACGATCGAGGACCCGGTCGAATACGAACTCGACGGCATCAACCAGGTCCAGGTCAACGCCAAGGCCGGCCTGACCTTCGCCAACGGCCTGCGCTCGATCGTCCGCCAGGACCCCGACGTCATATTGATTGGTGAAATCCGGGACCGGGAAACCGCCGACATCGCCATCCAGTCGGCCCTTACCGGCCACCTGGTGTTCTCGACCCTGCACACCAACGACGCCGCCGGGGCCGTGACCCGGATGGTCGAGATCGGGGTCGAGGACTACCTGCTCTCCTCCTCGCTGGTGGGGATCATGGCCCAGCGCCTGGTCCGGGTGCTGTGCCCGGCCTGCAAGGAGCCCTTCGTGCCCGATGCCGCCCTGCGCAAACGCCTGCAGCTGTCGTTCACCCCGACCCCGGAAAACCCGGTCTACCGGCCGCGGGGCTGCAAGGAGTGTTCGTTCAGCGGTTTCCGCGGCCGGGTCGGAATCTTCGAGCTGATGCCGGTGACCGATGAAATCCGGGCCCTGATCCTTAAAAGCCAGAGTTCCCTGGTGCTGCGTGAGCACGCCGTCAAAAACGGCATGACCCTGCTGCGCGAAGACGGCTGGGCCAAGGTCAGGGCCGGAATCACCTCGCTCGAAGAGGTGGTTCGGGTCAGCGGCAGCGGGGTTTAAAGCGGCATGGCCGGGATGCGGGAATTCAGCTATCGGGCCGTGAATACGGCGGGCGAGACCAGTAGCGGCCGGATTTCGGCCCCGGACCAGCGCCGGGCCGTGGCCCAGCTCCAGCGCCAGGGCCTGACTCCCCTGCAGGTGGTGGCGTCTTCTGCCGGCCCGGCCCCGGGCCACAGCGTGAAGCTCGAGAAAAAAGGGCGGGCCGCCGGCGCCCAGGCTCCGGCCCAGCCGGCCGGCCGGGCCTCCAGCAGGATTACCTCAAAGCGTAAAAGTTCGTTCCAGGAGCGCCTGACCGCGTATGCCGACCGCCTCCCCTGGCGCCGGCCCGGGACCAAGGAGCTGGCCGGTTTTGCCGAGGACCTCGGTCTTCTGCTGAAAGCCGGGGTGCCGCTCAACCGGGCCCTGGTGATTCTTATCGACCTGATTGAAAAGCCGCGTTTCCGGGAAATCGTCCGCGATCTCCAGGAACAGGTCCGTGAAGGCAGCACCTTCTGGGGGGCCCTGGCCCGCCACGAGTCCATTTTCCCCCCGGTTTTCATCGGTATGGTCCGGGCCGGCGAGAGCAGCGGCATTCTCGATAGCACCCTCGAGCGTCTCGCCGCTTACCTCTCCGGCATCCAGGAACTCAAGGATTTTCTTGTCGGGGCGATGATCTATCCCATCATCCTGACTTTGACCACCGGGGTTTCGATTGCCCTGCTCCTGGCCCTGGTGCTGCCCAAGTTCGCGGCCATCTTCGCCGACATGGGCATCGCCCTGCCGACCGCCACCCGGCTGATGCTGGCCGCCGGAGACTTTCTCCACGCCTGGTGGTGGGCCCTGCTGGGCGGCGGTCTGCTGGCGATTATCGCTTTCCGCCGCTTTTACCGCCATCCCGAGGGCCGGCGCCTGGTGGACCGGCTGATCATCAGGACCCCGGGGTTCGGGGCGATGCTGGTCAAGATCGACCTGGCCCGTTTCTTTCGTACTCTCGGGGCGATGCTGGCCGGCGGCCTGCCGATTCTGGAGGCCTTGCAGATTGTCGTCGGCGTCGTCAACAATTCTCAACTGCGGGAAAAAATTGACCACCTGCGAGAGGAATTGCGGCGCGGGGCGGTGATCTCCCGGGTGCTCGACGCCGACCCGCTGTTTCCCTCGCTGGCGGTTCACATGATCGGGGTCGGCGAGGAAACCGGCAATCTCGACGAGATGCTCGACAAACTGGCCGAGATGTACGACCGGGAGTTGAAAGTCACGATCAAGGCCCTGACCTCGCTCTTCGAACCCCTGGTGATTCTCTTCATGGGGCTGGTGATCGGCGCCATCGTCATCTCGATGCTGATGGCAATTTTCAGTGTCAACGAACTCGGCGGCTGAAGAGCCACGCCCGACCCCCTATTTGGCTGAACAGTTACAGATGTAAAGTGAAAAAATAACCGGGTTGCCGGGGTTTGGGCCGCAAGGCTTTTTCCCGGTGCCGGCAAACAAATTCAAGGAGGCTGCTGGATAATGGATAAAGATACAAGGTGCAGGCAGGCCGGAACGCGGCGAGCAGGCGGCCGGGACCGGCGGGGTTTTACCCTGATCGAGCTTCTGATTGTCATGGTGATTATCGGGCTGCTGGCCTCTTTGGTCGCTCCGACCCTGTTCAAAAAGGTTGGCGGCGCCAAGCGCAAGACGGCCAGGGCCCAGATCGAACTTCTGGGTACGGCGCTTGACTCCTACCGTCTCGACAACGACACCTACCCGACCACCTCCCAGGGGCTCCAGGCCCTGCGGACCAAACCCGACGGCGTCAAAAACTGGGAAGG
>WFRT01000297.1 GCA_015486445.1 Pseudomonadota bacterium
AGATAACAATTATCGGTACCGGCTATGTCGGCCTGGTGACCGGGGTCTGCCTGGCCGAGTTTGGCCACCAGGTTTCCTGTGTTGATAAAGACAACAGTAAAATCGATGCCTTGCAACAGGGTGAGGTGCCGATTTACGAGCCCGGGCTGGAGGCCCTGCTGGAAAAAAATGTCGGTGACGGCCGCCTGCGGTTTACCGGGGCGCTGGCTGAAGCCGCCGAAGGCGCCCAGGCGGTATTTATTGCCGTCGGCACCCCGACGTCCAGGCGCGGCGACGGTTACGCCGATCTCAGTTATATTTACGCGGCCGCCCGGGAACTGGCTCCATTTCTTAAAGGCTACACGGTGGTAGTCAATAAAAGCACGGTTCCCGTGGGCACGGCCCGGCAGGTGGCCCGCCTGGTGGCGGAGCGGAACCCGGAAGCCGATTTTGACGTGGTTTCCAACCCGGAATTTCTTCGTGAGGGGGCCGCTATCGGCGATTTCATGCACCCCGACCGGGTGGTGATCGGCACCGACAGCGACCGGGCCGCCGAGGTTCTCAAGGAGGTCTACGATCCTCTCTACCTGATTTCTACACCCTTTGTGGTCACCAGCCCGGAAACCGCTGAATTGATCAAGTATGCCTCCAATGCCTTCCTGGCCTTAAAAATTTCCTTCATCAACGAGATGGCCAATCTCTGTGAAGCGGTCGGGGCCGATGTCATCGACCTGTCCCGGGGTATCGGGCTTGACGGCCGCATAGGCCGCAAGTTTCTCCATCCCGGTCCCGGTTACGGCGGATCCTGTTTTCCCAAGGACACCCTGGCGCTTTTGCGCCTGGCCCAGGAGCACGGGGTGGCCACCAAGGCGGTGGAGGCCGCGGTCGAGATCAATGCCGCCCAGAAAGCCCTGATGGTCAAAAAAATCAGGGAGGCTCTCGGTGGCCGGCTGGCCGGCAAGGTGATCGCCGTTCTCGGCCTGACCTTCAAGCCGGAAACCGATGATTTGAGAGATTCGCCGGCCCTGAGCATCCTGCCGCCGCTGCTCGACCGGGGAGCGAAACTCCAGGTGCACGATCCCCAGGGGATGTCGGCCGCGGCGGAGATGTTTCCCGAATTTATCTATGCCTCGACGGCGTACGAGGCCTGTGACCAGGCTGATGCCGTCGTTTTGATGACGGAGTGGAACCAGTACCGGGCGCTGGACCTTAATGAGTTGAAAAAACGCTTGAAAGCGCCGGTATTTATCGATTTGCGCAATGTCTACAAGCCGGCCCAGATGCGGGCCGCCGGTTTTACCTATTACGGTGTCGGTCGGGGATGAACGGGCTTGTGACAAAAACTTATCACCGGTCATGATTACCAACTACCTGACTGTAGATGTCGAAGACTATTTCCAGGTTTCCGCTTTCGAAAAAGTCGTTGGTTTTCACAACTGGGACAAGTACCCTTTAAGGGTTGAGAACAACACCCGGAAGATTCTCGATTGTTTCGCGGCCCGCGGGGTCCGGGCCACTTTCTTTATCCTGGGCTGGATTGCCGAGAAAATTCCTTTCCTGGTCAGGGAAATCGCCGGAGCCGGCCACGAAATAGCCTGCCACGGCTACAGCCATCGCCTGGTTTACAACCAGTCTCCCGCTGAGTTCAAGGAAGACACCCGCAAAGCCAAAGACCTGCTCGAGCAGATCACCGGCAGTCCGGTTCGCGGCTACCGGGCCCCCAGTTACTCGATTACCGCAAAATCGCTCTGGGCCCTGGAGATCCTGGAAGAACTCGGTTTTGCCTATGACTCCAGTATCTTTCCCATCCATCACGATCGTTACGGCCTGCCGGGCTCTCCCCGTTTCCGTTACCGGCACCCGCGCTTGAACCTGGTCGAATACCCGATTTCCACCGCCATTATCATGGGGCGAAAGGTTCCCATTGCCGGCGGCGGCTATTTCCGTCTTTTCCCTTACTCCTTCACCCGCATGGCCTTAAAAAGAATCAACACCGGGGAAGGCCGGCCGTTTATCTTTTATTTTCATCCCTGGGAGATCGACCCGGACCAGCCCCGGATGAAAAAAATCGGTCTTGTCTCACGTTTTCGTCACTATCTCAACCTGGACCGTACAGCCGTGCGCCTGGAACAATTGTTAAATGATTTCAGTTTTCAACCCATCAGTTTTGACTTGTGAAGTACCTGAAAATGATGGCTGCCGACATTGACTACGGTTTTTTCGATCCGGATAATGAAGACCCGGCGCAACTTTGGAATCTTTACAAGTGTGTTTACGGTTCCGATGAAACTGTTCGCAGACGCTGGAATTGGGAGGTGGAACAGAGCCCTCTGCGGTCGCGGCGGCGGATTATTGTTGCCCGGGATGGAGACCGGCTGGTAGGACAATCGGTACGCCTGCCGGTTGATGTCGTTGTCGGTAAAGAGACTCTTCCTGCTGAATTCGCGGTTGACTCGATGGTGCACCCCGACTATCGGGGCCGGGGTATAATTCAGGATATCTACCGCTTGGGTTTTGAAGCCGGCATTCTTCAATTGTCAAAGGGAACCGCTCCAGGGATGTACCGTCTGCTGATGAAGATGGGCTATCATAAAATCAAGCCTGATACCTTTATGGTGTCGCTTTTGCGGCCTTTTTCCTGGTGTTGTACAAAGATATTGAAAAAAAATGTCTGTCTGCCAGATTTGATTCAATCAGCAAATCATCAACGAAACGATTTTGGTTTCAGGACCATTGATAAGTTTTTACTTGATTGGGACCTTCCCCAACCTCCAGCCCGGGTATATTGCCGCAAAACCCCAGTGTTTCTCAATTGGCGCTATATTGCCATACCCCATCAAAAATACACCTGTTGTGTTAGAGAGTGTGATGGGCGGATTATGGGCTGGTACGTTCTCCACCTTCGGGGCACTACGGCTTACCTGGTAGACCTGGGTTGGGATGAGGGGCATTCGGAAAATCTGGATCTTCTTGTCCTGAGTGCTAAAAGCCAGGCTTATTCCCAGGGGGCAGTTAAAATTTCATTTTGGGGAAATTGTATTTTGCTGCGCCGCAGACTCGAAAAAGCAGGTTTCCGCGCCCGGCCTGAATCGCCTGGTTTCAGTTGCTTTTCTCCAGGCCGGCGATGGAATGGCTTTTCCTGGTCTGAAAGCCATTTTGTCCATGGTGATGGAGATATCGACTACTTGTAAAAGGGCACTGGAAATTTTATCGGTACTTTTCCATTTTAATACTTCTGGCTGATTGTTTTTGCTGGAAGTATAGTGCTATTCATGTCATGAAATCGAGATTGATCCCAGCTACTTTACCAGGTGGAGTTGAAGTTGCAACATTGCCCTTCCCCCGATACTCCAAAAACATCTTATCCACGACACCTGCTGCTCTGGCTGCTCCTGGCGGCCGCGTTTCTTTATAATTTCTATCCGGTAATCAACAGCCTGGTTTCGTCCTGGTCTCATTCCGATGAGGCATCCCAGGGTTTTTTC
>WFRT01000298.1 GCA_015486445.1 Pseudomonadota bacterium
ACTGCTGGTCGACAGGCAGATTCTGCCCGATTTTTCCAGCCTTTACGCCATCGCTCACCGGGTCGTGCACGGCGGTGAGAAGTTCCAGCGCCCGGTGGTCATCGACGACGAGGTGACGGCCGCGATCAAGGCCCTCATCCCGCTGGCCCCGCTTCACAACCCTTACAATCTCGATGGCATCGAGGCGCTCCGGGAAAAGGCTCCGCGGGTCAGGCAGGTGGCGGTATTCGACACCGCCTTCCACCAGGCCATGCCGGAAAGCAGCTACCTCTATCCGCTGCCCTACGACCTTTACCAATCGCACGGCGTCCGGAGGTACGGTTTTCACGGCATCTCCCACGGCTACCTGGTCAAGACCGCCGCCGGCTTTATGGGGCGGCCGGCCGGCGATCTATGCATCATCACCCTGCACCTGGGCAACGGCGCCAGTGCCGCGGCCGTCAGAAACGGCAAATGCGTGGATACTTCGATGGGTTTGACGCCCCTCGAGGGGCTGGTGATGGGCACCCGCGGCGGCGACCTCGACCCCGGCATTCTCCTCTATCTCGAACGCGAATGCGGCCTTGACGGCGACCGGATAGACGAGATCCTGAACCGGGAAAGCGGGCTTAAAGGAATCTGCGGCGAAAACGACGTGCGCGAAATTCTCGCAAAGATCGCCGCCGGTGACGAGCGGGCCGAACTGGCCCTGGAAATTTTCTGCCGCCGGATAAAAAAGTATATCGGCGCCTACACGGCCCTGCTGGGGCGGCTGGACGTGCTGGTTTTTGCCGGCGGCATCGGCTTTGGCAGCAGCTATGTCCGCCGGCAGGTCTGCACCGGGCTGGAGCACCTGGGCCTCAGGCTGGACCCGGGGGCCAACGAAAGCTGCCGGGCGAAAATCAACCCGGTCGATGACGGCCGCGGCAGCGTCCGGATTCTGGCCGTGGAGACCGACGAGGAACTGGAGATGGCCCGGCAGGTCATTGCCCTCTCGTCCCCATGAAGTGGAACGGCTGCTTGAGCCGGGCAATGAAGCTTTCATGTCTTTTGCCGCGGTGGAGCCGGTGGCGGTAGACCTGCACTTTGACCCAGTCGGTGACCACGGCGGAAAAGATTGAATACAGCCAGATCAGGCCTATTTCGGGCCAGCTGATGGGGGTTATGAAACCAAAACCGTAAGCCGCCAGCAGGGTTGCCGCAATCTTGGTAATCACTGTGGACCAGATCATGATCGGTGACGGCCAGGGTTTTTTCCAGAAATGGTCCTTGGTCCGGGCCACGAAGAGCACCAGGTGACCGGCCACCGCCATTTTCAGAAAAACATATGTCTGGATTTCGGGCACGGTCAGGTGGAGCCAGTCAATCGCGATCAGCAGCATGCCGAAACTGCCCAGTACGCCGACGATGCCCATGGCCGTGGCCACGGAGATCACCTGATGCATGTCCCAGCGCACCGGGTCTTTTTCCAGGCCGGTGTGATCATAGGCGATGGTCATGATCGGGATGTCATTGAAGAAGGCGAGAAGGATTATCATGATCGCCGTAATCGGGTAGAAATTGAAAAAGATCATGGCCAGCACGACAAAAAACATGATGCGGATGGTCTCGCTGATCCGGTAAATCGCGTAACTGTTCATGCGCTCGAAAATTCGCCGCGCTTCCTCGATGGCGGTGATAATGACGGACAGGCCGGGGGAGGTAAGCACCAGGTCGGCCGCCGCCCGGGCCGCATCGGTGGCCCCGCTGACGGCCACCCCCACGTCAGCCTGCTTCAGGGCCGGCGCGTCGTTGACCCCGTCGCCGGTCATGCCGGTAATGTGTCCGCGTCCCTGCAAGATTCTGACGATGGCGAACTTGTGTTCCGGAAAAACCTCGGCAAAGCCGTCCGCCTTCTCAATTTCCTCTCCCAAAATGCTGTTGGGGTTGCCCTCTTTCCCCGCTTTGTCAAGAATCTCCGATTTCAGGATGTTCTGTCCCAGGTCCAGTTTGGCGGCGGTCTGCCTGGCGATTGACAGATTGTCGCCGGTAACCATCTTGACCTGGACCCCGTATTTTTCGGCCCTGGCGATGGTCTGGGCCGAATCTTCCCGGGGCGGGTCAAACAGCGAGAGGATGCCGAGAAAAGTCCAGTGCCGGTCCCCTTCCCTCATCATTCCAACCCCCAGCGCCCGGTATCCCTTGGCGGCAAACCCGTCGACTACCTCGTTGGCCCGCCGCTTGTCCTCGGGACTCAACTGGGCCATCTCCATGATTACCTGGGGCGCCCCCTTGGTGACCATGAAGATGTTGTTGTCGGCATCCCGGACGGTTGCCTCGGTGCGTTTGCGCACCGGGTCGAAGGGGATGAATTTTACCTGCTTGAAGGTTTGCAGGCGGCTTGTATCTTGCAGGCCCTGCATGACCGCTTCATCGATGGCATCCCGGTCTTCCTCCCGCGAAGCCAGCGAGGCCATCAGCAGTACTTCCTGGGCGTCCGCAGCCCTGAAGGTTTCGACCTCGCCCAGGGTGAGCTTGTTCTGGGTCAGGGTTCCGGTTTTGTCCGAGCAGAGGATGTCCATGCTGGCCATCTCTTCGATGGACTCCAGGCGGGTGACGATGGCCTTCTTTTTCGACAGCAGCATGGCGCCGACCGCCATGGTCATGGAGAGCACCGCCGGCATGGCCACCGGAATCGAGGCGACCGTCAGGATCAGGGCGAACTGAACCAGCTCGAGCCAGGGAACATGCCGGTGCAGCTGGACCAGGATCAGGACCGCCACCAGGACCAGGCTGACATAGATGAGATAGTCGCCGATGGTCAGGACCGCTTTTTGAAAATGGGAGACGGTCTTGGCCTGGGCTACCAGGCCCGCGGTCTTGCCGAACCTGGTATTCTTTCCGGTGGCGGTCACCTCGGCCATCACCTCTCCCTGCTTGACGATGGTGCCGGAAAAAATCTCTTCCCCCAGTTTCTTGGTGACCGGCAGGGATTCACCGGTCAGGGCCGACTGGTCCACGCTGAGATATTCGCCCGCGATCAGCTTGACGTCGGCCGGGACCACGTCGCCGAGGCGAATGCGGACGATATCACCCGGAACCAGGCTGGCGGCGTCCAGGACCTGCCATTGTCCGTCACGCAACACCCGCGCCTTTTGGGCCAGCTCTTTTTTCAGCGCGGAAACGGCATTCCCGGCCGTGTATTCCTGCCAGAAGCCGATCCCCGCATTGAAAAAAAGCAGGGCCATGATAACCGCAAAATCCGACCAGTGCCGCACCGTTGCCGACAGGATGGCAGCCACCTCGATCATCCAGGGGATGGGTCCCCAGAAATAGCCAAACAGCATCCTGACAAAAGAGACTTTTTTCTCTTCCAGGGCATTGGGCCCGTATTGCTTAAGCCGCCGGGCCGCCTCTGCCGAACTGAGTCCCTTGCCTGCCGCCACATCTGTCGCTGTTGATTCGCCCATGATTGACTCCAGCCAGTTGAAAGGGTTGCCGGTGCCGAGACCCATCTGGATCAGGTTGTCTTTTCCCCGGCCACCCTTAGAGGGAAATTGTTTTGGATTCAGGCTGTTTTGTTAGAGTCTGAATCTTCTTCCGGCCCCGGGATACACCCGCGGTTGGTCTTTGTCAACATCCATCTCACCAACTCCGGCGGCGTTGTCATGTTTTTTCTCAGGCGGGCCGGATGCAGACCTGGAACCCATTCGCACCCCGACTTTGGAATCTCCCCGGCAGATAGAAAGCCACGGAAGAAAAATATAGCTTGGTTTTTAACCAAAAAAATTGCGGGAAAGATGTTGGCATGATTTGTGAGAAAACCCTACTCTTGAA
>WFRT01000299.1 GCA_015486445.1 Pseudomonadota bacterium
CAGCATCGAGCCGCCGTCCGGGGTCGCCGGCGGCAGGACCAGGTTGACGTAAATACCGTCGGCCAGCAGCTGTTTCCAGGCCGCGAAAGCGTTCTCGGCCTGCGCCATCCGCACCGCGATCACCGGAGTCAGATCGGGCCCCAGGGCAAACCCGGCCCGTTGCAGACCGTGGTAGAGGCGCTCGGCATTCTCCCAGAGCCGGGTCCGTAATTCCGGGCGCTCCCGGATAATCTCCAGGGCCTTGCGGGTCGAGGCGATAACCGAGGGAGAAGAAGAGGCGGTAAACACGTAAGGCCGGCTGGCATAGCGGACAAGTTCGAGTTCCGGGTGGTCACTGACGCAGAAACCGCCGATGCCGCCCAGGCTTTTACTGAAGGTCCCGACCACGAAATCAACCATGTCCTCGACCCCGGCCTCCTCGCAAAGGCCCCGGCCGCTATCACCCAGAACCCCCAGGGAATGGGCCTCGTCCACCATCAGGTAGCCGCCGTAAGCCTGTCTGGCCGCGGCGATCTCCTTTAAGGGAGCACGGTCGCCGAGCATGCTGTAGATGCCCTCGACGATGATCATCGTATTTTCGACCCGGTCTTTGAGACGCTTCAAACGCTTCTCCAGGTCAACCGCGCTGTTGTGCCGGAAACGCAGGATATCGGCCCCGCTCAGGCGGCAACCGTCGTAAATACTGGCATGGCAGTCGGCATCGATAAGCAGGACATCCCCGGGCCCGGCCAGGCCGGCGATAACTCCTAAGTTGGCGACAAAGCCGGTGGAAAAAACCACGGCCGAGCAGACCCCGTAAAAATCGGCCAGTTCGGCTTCAAGATCGACATGGCTGCGCAGGGTGCCGTTGGCCATCCGGGAACCGGTCGTCCCGGTACCCTCACAACGCACGGCGGCGGCCGCCGCCTCGATGCAGTCGGGATCATAGCTCAGCCCAAGATAGTTGTTGGTTCCGGCCAGAACCACCCGCCGGCCCCCGATCACTGCCTCGGTGGCCGAAATCACTTCCTCCATAACCACATTGAACTTGTCGACGCCAAGCTCAGCCAGGTGCCGCCGCGCTTCGAGCAAAGGCTTGAGCTTGTCGAAAAGGGCCATCAGTTTTCCTCGGCCAGCAGGCGTAAAAGCTGGTCGGCAAAATCTCCCAGGGTACGAACCTCGGAGATCACGTTGATCGGCACCAGAACATCGAAATGGTCTTCGACCTGTTCCAGCATCCGCATCACGGCCAGCGAATCGAGTCCCAGATCCTTGGCAAAATCGGTTTCCGGGCCCAGTTCCGGCGGCTCGGCGACAATCCCCCGGATTATTTCATAGAGCTGCGGTAATACCTGGTTGCGGTCCATAGCGTTTTTTCCTGTTCTTCTGAGTGATAAACCAAAAAAACCGGCGACAGCAGGCCTTTCCCGGCACCCGTACCGGTTGATTGCAGGATAACAAAAAAACGGGAGGCTGTCCAGCCGGCCGCAACTTCGGAATCGTTCAACCCCAGAGTTTCGCCAGGCCCTCTTCCAAACCGATCCGCGGCTGCCAGCCGGTTGCGGCAGCGATCTCCCGGTTATCGGCAACCCAGTCATGATAAGCGATCTCCCGCACCTTGCCCGGGGTCAGCATGGGACGGTAGGAAAAGCACCTGGCAGCCGCCAGGTTGACCCCGGCCACCGCGGAAAGCAGGGGGATGGGAACCCGCAGCCGACGCACCGGCCGGCCCCGGAGGCGGGCCGCGATATCACTGACAACATACCAGTCGTAGCCGCCCTCACGGCCATCATGGAATTCAAACACCCGGCCGGGTTGGGGCTGTTCGATTATCCTTTCCACCAGACCGGCCAGATCTTCAACGTGAAGCAGAGAAAAACGGGAGCGCCCGGAGCCGGGAATTACGGCAAGCCCCCGGGCCAGCAGGCGAAAAAGCGGCAGCATCTCGCGGTCGCCGGGCCCGTAGACTGCCGGCGGCCGCAGGATCGTAAACTCAAGTCCCGCCCCGCTTTTCTGCAGGCGCTCCTCTCCCGCC
>WFRT01000300.1 GCA_015486445.1 Pseudomonadota bacterium
GCGGCAGACCGGTTTCCCGCCACCACCATTCTCCAAGATCGACAATCTTTTGGAATCCCCGCTCGCGGTAGGTCAGGTTGCCTTCGTGGATTACCACCGCGGCTTCGACCTCGCCGTTATTGAGGGCGTCAAAGGTGCGCTCGAACGGGGTAATGGGAATAATCACCGGTTCAAACCGGGGACAGATCAGCTTGAAAACCAGGTAGGCGGTGGTTGAGTAACCGGGAACCGATATTTTTCTTCCTGCCAGGTCACCAAGCCCAAGTTTTTCCCGGCTCAGGACCAGGGGACCGTAGTTGACCCCGATGCTGCCGCCGTGGGGAAGCAGCAGGTAGCGATCGGCGATATCGGCGTAGGCGTGGATCGAGACGGCCGTGATATCGATGTCGTCGGCGGACGCCAGTTCATTGAGGGCCAGGGTGTCGTGGCGCTGGTGCGCAAACTCAAGCCCCCGGGTGTCGATCTTGCCCTCGAGCAGGGCATAAAACATGAAAAGGTCGTCGGAATCGACGCTGTAAGCCAGGGAGATGGTCCGGTCGCTGGACATTAAAGGTCGCTTTCCATGCGGATTACCGCGGTCGGGGCGGCAATGATTTCGAGTTCGTCGATTATCGCCAGGGCTTTGCGCAGGTTGGCTTCGCGGGCCTTGTGGGTCTGCATGACGATTGGCACGGTGCCGCCCGACTGGCTGCGGCCCTGCTGGATGACCGAGGCGATGCTGATCTCGTTTTCCCCGAGGATGCCGGCGATTCGCGAAAGTACCCGGGTTTTGTCGAAAGCCGAAAAACGCAGGTAGTACTGGGTGGTGATTTCGTTCATCGGCCGGTAGGTGGCGGGGGTGATGGCCTCTTCCTGGAAACTTAAATCGGGCACCCGCCGCAGACTTTCGTTGAGCCGGTTGCGGGCGATGTCGACCAGGTCGCCGACCACGGCGCTGGCGGTGGCCATCATCCCGGCGCCCTGGCCGTAATAGAGGCTTGGGCCCAGGGCATCGGAATTGACAAAAACCGCGTTGAAGACGTCGTCGATCTTGGCCAGCATGTGGCTTTCCGGCAGCATCGTGGGGTGGACCCGGACTTCGATCTGCCCCTCTTCCAGCTTGGCGATGGCCAGCAGCTTGATCTTGTAGCCGAATTCACGGGCGAAGTTGAAATCGACCGGCTTGATGCCGGTGATGCCTTCGACATGGATGCGGTCGAAAGCGATCGGGGTGGCAAAGGCCAGGGAGGTCAGGATGGCCAGTTTGTGGGCTGTGTCGATGCCCTCGATGTCGAAGGTCGGGTCGGCCTCGGCGTAGCCCAGTTCCTGGGCCGCCTGCAGGACTTCGGAAAATTCGGCCCCTTCGTCGCCCATCTTCGTCAGGATATAGTTGCAGGTGCCGTTGAGGATGCCGCAGACCGAATTGATGCGGTTGCCGGCCAGGGCCTCGCGTATCACCTTGATGATCGGGATGCCGCCGCCGACACTGGCCTCGTAATAGAAATCGACGCCGCCGGCGCGGGCCGCCGCGAAGATCTCGTTGCCGTGTTTGGCCAGCAGGGCCTTGTTGGCGGTGACCACGTTCTGGCCGCTGTTGAGGGCCTTGAGCACGAAACTGCGGGCCGGCTCGTAGCCGCCGACCAGTTCGATGACGATATCGATGTCGGGGTTGCCGAGAATCTCGTTGGCGTCGGTGGTCAGAATGCCGTCGGGAACCGTGATGCCGCGATCGCTGGTGATGTCAAGGTCGGCGATCTTTGCCAGCTTGAGCTCCGCCCCGAGCCGGGACTGAATGATCTGGCGGTTTTCCAGGAGAACCCGGGCGACCCCGGCCCCGATGGTGCCGAAGCCGATCAGACCAACATTGATTTTTTTCATGGATTTATCCTGCGGGCTGTGCCGGTTTTAAGGTTGCATTATCCTGCGCAGGCCGCGGATGGCCTGGCGGGTGCGGTGTTCGTTTTCGACCAGGGCGAAACGGACGTACTCGTCGCCGTATTCACCGAAGCCGATGCCGGGTGAAACCGCGACCTTGGCCTCGCGGATCAGTTTCATCGCGAACTCGAGCGAGCCCAGCGGCTGGTACTGCTCCGGAATCCGGGCCCAGACGAACATGGTTGCCTTGGGTTTTTCCACCTCCCAGCCGATTCGGTTGAGACCTTCACACAGGACGTCGCGCCGGTCGCGGTAGGTGTTGACGATTTCCTTGACGCACTCCTGGTCGCCGCGCAGGGCCGTTATCGCGGCGATCTGCAGGGGCTGGAACATGCCGTAGTCGAGGTAGCTTTTGATCCGGGTCAGGGCGTGGATCATGCGCTGGTTGCCGACGCAGAAACCCACCCGCCAGCCGGCCATGCTGTAGCTCTTGGAAAGTGAAATGAATTCCACGGCGACATCACGGGCGCCTTCAACCTGCAGAATCGACGGCGCCTGGTAGCCGTCAAAGGTGAGATCGGCGTAGGCGAAATCGTGGACGATCAGGATGTCGTGTTCCCGGGCGAAAGCGACGATCTTTTCGAAGAATGACAACTCCACGACCTTGGTGGTCGGGTTGTGGGGAAAGCTCAGGATCATCATTTTCGGCCGCGGCCAGGTGAGCTTGGTGGCGGCCAGAAGATCCTCGAAAAAATCGCGGTCGGGCGAGAGCGGAATGCTGCGCAAGTCACCGCCGGCTATGATTACCGAGTAGGGGTGGATCGGGTAGGCCGGGGAGGGGACGAAAACCACGTCGCCGGAGCCGATCGTGGCCAGGGCCAGGTGGGAGAGCCCTTCCTTGGCCCCGATCGTGGCGATCGCCTCACTCTCGGGATCGAGGGCGACATTGAAGCGGCGTTCATACCATTCGCATATCGCGTCCCGCAGGTGCGGCACCCCGCGGGAAACCGAATAGCGGTGGTTGCGGGGGTTGTAAAGGGCTTCGGAAGCCTTGTCGACGATGTGTTGCGGGGTCGGGATGTCGGGGTTGCCCATCCCTAAGTCGATGATATCTTCACCGGCCTTGCGGGCCTTCATCTTGAGTTCGTTGACGGTGGCGAAAACGTAAGGCGGCAGGCGCTTGATCCGGGGAAACTCTTCCATGTGATCCACTCTCCAAAAAAACAGGCGACTTTGACCGGGCCGGGTTCCATTCCTAAAACCGGTTGCAAGCCGTCAAACCGGCCCGTGTGAACTGGAACCCATAACATGCCTGACCGGTTTTTTCAATTCTTAACCGGGGTAGCCGGAATCGACAGCCGTCGGCTGGCTGCGGGCGGCCTGGTTGGCAAGCTGGTCACAGGTTTCGTTTTCCCGGTTGCCGGCGTGTCCCCGGACCCAGTGCATGGTTACCCGGTGCTTTTGCATAAGTTCCAGCAGGCGCTGCCAGAGATCGACGTTGACGGCCCGGGCGCCGCTTTTTTTGTCCCTGATCCAGTTGTTTTTCCGCCAGCGTTCGGCCCAGCCCTTGCTGATGCCGTCGACCACGTACTTGGAATCGCTGTAAAGGTCGACAGCGCACGGTTCGGTCAGGGTTTCCAGCCCCTTGATGCAGGCCAGTAGTTCCATCCGGTTGTTGGTGGTTTCTCTGAATCCTCCCGCCAGTTCCCGGCGGTGCGGGCCGTAAAGCAGAACAACCCCGTACCCACCCGGGCCGGGGTTGCCGATGCAGCCGCCGTCGGTATAGATTGTCACTTTTTTCATGTTGTCCTGAAGGTTGTGTGATTTTCTGTTGGTTGGCAAGGTCCGCGGCCGGGGGGCGGTTCGGAATCCCGGCGCCGGGTTTGCCTTAATAGTTGGCCGCCGGCGGCCGGGCCGGTCAAGGTTCTTAATAAAAATATCCCGGTAACTATTCAGCCGAATCCGGGGTCGGGCGCGGCTTTTCTCAGCGGCACTCTTGCCGAGTTTGGGCTTTTGCTGTTTTCCATCCGAAAC
>WFRT01000301.1 GCA_015486445.1 Pseudomonadota bacterium
CTCCCCAGGAACCGCAGAGGCCGTGCAGGGGCCAGACCCCCAGGACATCATCGATCTTTAATTTTTCGGTCACCCAGGGATAACCGAAAACAAAGATCGCTCCGGCAATCCCGCCGACCACGAAGGCCCCGGCGGGATGGTAAAGATCACTGCCGGCACAAACCGCAACGAGCCCGGCCAGGGCCCCGTTGTGGGTGAAGCCGGCATCGTTTTTGGAAAGCAGCATCCCGGCCAGGATGCCGCCGACCATGGCCATCAGGGAGTTGATCGCGACCAGCGAGGAGATCGCCCCGATCCGCCCGGCACTCATCACGTTGAAGCCGAACCAGCCGACGCACAGAATCCAGCTGCCCAGGGCCAGGAAGGGAATACTGCTGACCTTGATCGGCGAACTGTCGCCATAAAAGTTGTAACGTTTCATGCGGGGGCCGAGAAGCAGGATCGCGGGCAGGGCGAACCACCCGCCCAAGGAGTGAACCACGACCGAACCGGCATAATCATGAAAGGGCTGACCAGCCCAGCTCGAAAGCCAGGAATTGGTGCCGAATACCGGCAACTGCCCCCAGACCGAGGCCTCGAACAGGGGATAGATCAGGCCCACGAGAATCGCCCCGGCCAGGGTATTGGTCCAGAACTTGGAACGCTCGGCCACCCCGCCGGAAATGATCGCCGGGATGCAGGCGGCGAAACCGAGCAGGAGAAAAAACTTGACCATCGGCACCTGGCCGGCGACTGCCAAAGTATTGGCTCCATGCCAGAAAGTAAAGTTTTTTATACCGTAGGCAATGGGATAGCCAATCGTAAAGTAGACCACCGCCGAAACCGCCCACTCGAAAATGATCTTGTTGAGCGCGTTGACCTGGCTCTGGTGCCTAACCGAACCCACCTCGAGAAAGGCGAACCCGGCATGCATGGCAAAAATCATCACCGCCCCGAGCAACAGAAACAGGACATCCGTGCACTGGCACAGGGTATTAATATCTACACTCTCCACCTGACAATCTCCTCCCTTATAAAAGTTAAAAATTGCAACCCCAGACAGGCGCCCGCAGGCCGGGACATCCCCCGCCTCCAGGCGCCTGTCACCCCAAATCGGGGGTTGATTATATCTGGCAACCGGGCCCCGCCCGGTCAGATTGCCGTTTCCCCGGTCTCCCCGGTCCGGATGCGAATGCAGCGCTTGAGGTCGGTAACAAAAATCTTGCCGTCACCGATACGCCCTTCGCTGCCGTGCTTGGCGGACCGCAGGATCGCGTCAATCGCGACATCGACATATTCGTCGTTGCAGGCGATATCGATCCGCACCTTGGGAATCAGGTTGGGCATGACCTTTTGCCCCCGGTAGAGCCGTTCGCTGTCAAGGTGATCCTGGTGCTGCCCATGCCCGGTCACCCGGCTCGTGGTAATCCTCGAAATGCCGGCGGACACTAACTCTTCCCGAACGTCATCTAGTTTGTCGGGCTGGATAATTGCGGTAATCAACTGCATCTTCATATCTCCCCTCGGGAGGGTGCGAAGCCCTCCCTGCTGTTGGAATTTGCCTCAGTTGAGGTTTATCAGGCCGTAACCGTGCTCCCCGTGCAGGGTATGATCCATGCCCGATCTCTCCTCGTGCTCCTTCATCCTGAAACCGACGGTTTTTTCAACCACGATCACGATCAGCCAGCTGACTACAACCGAATAGACAATCGTCGCACCCACAGCCTTGAACTGAACAACAATCTGCTGCAGAGGGCTCCAGACACTGCCGAGCTGGGCCGCGGCGTCCTGGATCCAGCTTTCGCGAATGAAGAAAACCAAGGCAATGGCTCCGAAAATCCCGGCCACCCCGTGAATGCCGAAGGCGTCGAGGCTGTCGTCATAACCGAGCTTCTCCTTGAGAAACAGGCCCAGGTAGCAAACCAGGGAGGCACTCATGCCCAGAGCGATGGCTCCGGTCGGCCGCACGACTCCGGCGGCCGGAGTGATAACGACCAGACCGGCGAGGATGCCGCTGACCAGGCCCAGGCTCGTGGCCTTGCCGAGATGGATGGCTTCGATTATCAGCCAGGCCGTGGCTCCGGCGGCGGCCGCCACCTGGGTCGCGGTCAGGGCCCGGGCCGTGGTCAGGCCGCTGGAAACCGCGCTGCCGGCGTTGAACCCGAACCAGCCGACCCAGAGCAGACCGGCCCCCATCAGGGTCATCACCAGGTTGTTGGGATGCATCGCAGTGCTGGGATAATCACGCCGGGAACCCAGGTAGAGGGCCGCAACCAGGCCGCTGACGCCGGCCGAAATGTGAACCACGGTCCCCCCGGCGAAATCGATCGCCCCGGCCGCGCCGAGGTTGAAGATCCAGCCGTCGGAAGCCCATACCCAGTGACAAAGCGGATTGTAGACCAGAATGCTCCAAAGAATGATGTAAAGGCAGTAGCCCCTGAAACGCACCCGCTCGGCGAAAGCCCCGGCAATCAGGGCCGGGGTGATAATCGCGAATTTTCCCTGGAACATGGCGAAGACATATTCCGGAATCCCGGCACTGGTAATTGAATTGTCGATCCCTTTCAAAAAGAAGTAGTCCGGGTTCCAGCCGCACCAGCCCCCCATGATGTTGGAACCAAACGACATTCCATAGCCCACCGCGACCCACAAGACCCCGATAATGCCCATCGCGGCGAAACTGTGCATCATCGTCCCGAGAACGTTCTTGGTTCTAACCAGACCGCCGTAAAACATCGCCAGCCCGGGAACCATCAACAGCACCAGGGCGGTTGAGGTCAGCATCCAGGCCGTAGTGCCCGTATCGATGGCGACCTTGGCGGTTTCCCCGGCCCAGAGATTGCCGGCCAGCAGAAAAAAAGCGCCCAAGCCCAGTCCAGCTCCCGCAATCTGCGGGAACCGGCATCTCCTTTTGCAGAAAAAAATTGTGGCATTCATAAGTAAACCTCGAAAACAGTGTAATTTTCAGAAAATAAAAAAATAAAGATTCCAGCACCGGTGTAGCTGGTCTAAAAGCAGGCAACGTGCCAGACAAAAAATAATTTAAATAAAACAAGTAAAAACAAAGATTTACAACCATAAAAAGCATTATTAATGTTATTCCCTCGGCCCTTAAAACCAAAAAAAACAGCACAATTTTGTGCTGTTTTTTTTGGGCAAGCCTTTCCCGCCTGCGACAATCTATTCACTCATGACAAAAAAACCTGTTATTCCATGCGCTTACCCC
>WFRT01000302.1 GCA_015486445.1 Pseudomonadota bacterium
CGGCCCGAAACCAGCTTTCTGCTCTGCGAATCCCGGGGCAAAAAAAATCTTTTCCTGGAACACCTTGTGCGCCTTTTAAAGCTTGATAATGTGACGCTCATCGATTTGCATTTAAATCGGCAAAATGCTAAAACTGCAATCTGCCGCCCGGTTTCGGCGCTGGTTTGCCGGGCCGTCAATCTCCTGCGTGATGTCGTTCCGGTAGCCGCCGAAACCCTGGCCGACCGGGGGGTCCTGTTGTTTACCGAAGCGGCCCCGGAAAGCGAGCGGATACGCCGGGAGTTGGAGCGGCACTGGCCTGGTATGAGACTTGAAAAAATGGAGAAATGCCGGGCCCGGGGCCGGGCGCCGGAGCTTTATCTGGGCCGCATCCGCTGCCGGCGTCAAAGCCTTGCGGGCGCTATCGCACCGGCCGGCTGACAACCTGGAAAATCTTACGCGCCGGGCGCCTTAAGCCCGGCGGCTGGGAAACTAATGACAACCGGCAAAGTCGTTACCATTGCCAATCAGAAAGGCGGGGTCGGCAAGACCACGACGGCGGTCAACCTGGCCGCCTCGCTGGCGATTGCCGAGCGGAAAACCCTGCTTGTCGATCTCGATCCCCAGGCCAACGCCAGCAGCGGGGTCGGGGTTGCAGCCGAGGGCGAGAGCGATGTCTATCGCTGGCTGCTCGGGGAGTGTGAAACCCCGGCCGTGGTCCAGCCGACGGCGCTGGATTTTCTTTTCGTCCTGCCGGCCACCCCGGATCTCATCGGCGCGGAGATCGAGCTTTTGAACTGCGCCGAGCGGGAGTTCTTCCTGGCCCGGCGCCTGAGCCCCCTGCTGGCCGATTTCGACTACATCTTCATCGACTGCTCGCCCTCGCTCGGGCTGCTGACGGTCAACGCCCTGACCGCGGCCGATTCGGTCCTGATTCCGCTGCAGAGTGAATATTACGCCCTCGAGGGGCTGGGCCAGCTTTTAAGCACCATCGACCGGGTGCGCAACGGACTCAATCCCGGGCTCGATGTCGAGGGCATCCTGCTGACCATGGTCGATCTCCGTACCACCCTGGCCCACCAGGTCGAAGCCGAAGCCCGGGGCCATTTCGGGGAACTGGTGTACGAAACCATCATCCCCCGCAATGTCCGCCTGAGCGAATCCCCGAGCCACGGCCGGCCGATCGCCCTTTACGACGTCACCTCGAAAGGAGCCCAGGCCTATTTCAGCCTGGCCGAAGAATTTATCGCCCGCCAGAACGGCAGCGGAGGAAGGTGAGGATGGATTTAAAGAAACAGGCGTTGCCGAAACGGGGCCTGGGCCGCGGCCTGGGCGCCCTGCTGCCGACCTCTTCGAGTTCGGGGTCGGGACTGCTCCGTCACTGTCCGCTGGAGCATATCAGCCCCGATCCGGAACAGCCGCGCAAACGGTTTACCGATGCCCACCTGGAGGAACTTTCCCGTTCGATCCGGGAACACGGGGTTATTCAGCCGCTTCTGGTGCGCAAGACCGACCGGCCCGGCCACTACATCCTGGTGGCCGGGGAACGGCGCCTGCGGGCGGCCGGGATGGCGGGCCTCAAGGAGGTGCCGGTGATCGTCATGGAACTCGACGACCGGCGGGGGCTCGAAATTTCCCTGATCGAAAACCTCCAGCGCGAGGATTTGAACCCCATCGAGGAGGCCGAAGGCTATCATCGCCTGGTCAACGAATTTTCCTTAAGCCACACCGCCGTGGCCGAACTTCTGGGCAAGGATCGGAGCACGGTTACCAACACCATCCGCCTGCTCAATCTCGGCAAGAAGGCCCGGGCCGCCCTGATCGAGGGGAGCATCACCATGGGCCACGGCCGGGCCCTGCTCGGGCTGACCGATGAAACCCTGCAGGAAATGGCCCTGGCCGAGATTCTGGAGCGGGGGCTTTCGGTCCGTGATCTCGAAAAACGGGTCCGCGAGTTGAAGAAAGGCGGGGTTGAGGAAGGCGCCGGCCAGGATGGGGAGGCGGTCGATGAAAGGGCCCGGGAGCGTTGCCGGCAGGAGGACGAGGCGCGCTGCCGCCGGCTGGAAGAGGTCTATTTCACCCGCACGCGGATAAAAAGGCTCAAAAACGGCCGCGGCCGGATCGAGCTCGAGTTCAGGTCGGACGAGGAACTCGAACGGATTCTCGAAACCCTGGCCCGGGAGGATTCCTGACTTAAGGGTTTTATTTTGCCAAACCCTAAAGAGCCCCGCAGAGATCGCGGGGCTCTTTTTTTGCCTGAATTTCCCGAAACCCGGATCTTGTTTGCCCGGGGTCGGGTGTGGCTTTTCTTCGCTAAGCGTTAAGATTTCTGTTTTTCCTCGCGCTCGCTTCGCCCGCATTGCAAAACTCGCTACGCTCAGAC